>CAIVHJ010000210.1 GCA_903905665.1 uncultured Phycisphaerales bacterium | reverse complement strand
CGGCTTGAGATCGCGGTGCAACAATGTTTGCGGCAATTCCGCCCCCAGACACGCCGACAGACAAATCAAACCTTCATTAAATTCCGCCAGCAGTTCCTTGTCGATCCGGGGTCTGTAATAAAAGCCGTCCAGATACGCCTGCGACGACAACTTCAATAAGTTGCGATAACCCGTCAGGTTCGTGGCGAGCAAAATCAGATGATAGTAATAATCCCCGCCAATACATTTGGTCTGGCGATCCGTTCGATGTCCGGGCGCCAGATAGGCCTCGATACCGACAATCGGTCGGATGCCGGCTTTGACAGCGGCAGTATAAAACTCAATCGCTCCGAACAGGTTCCCATGATCGGTGATGGCCACCGCCGGCATGTCCAGTTCCTTCACACGCCGCATGAGACGGTGAATCTCTGTCGCACCGTCCAACAAACTGTAGTGCGTGTGAAGATGCAGATGTACAAATGACGATGCCGACATAGTTACCTGCCTGACGAAACGTTACGGTCTTGTCGTGTGGAGGAGGCAAGCGGCCGACTCAGGTATCGCCGAAATGACGCCTCCCTGCTTCGCAATCTCTCGAAATCTCCAGCGGATTCCTCGATCTTAGGCGCTCGCAGACAGGAATTCAACACGGACCCGAACTCTGGAGTGTCTGCTTGATCTTGAAACGGACAAACAACGAACCGCAGGACTTACAACGAATTGCCTCGAACAACTGTTTAGCGGCACGCCCAAAGGGCGGCGTGGAATCTCTGGCCCACACCCTCGTTAGGAAGCGTGCGCCCCCATCAGAGCCCCCTGCGCCAGCAGGGATCGTTTTCATCGTTTTTTCGCGTACCCATATTTTGGGAGAGACGCTTGTAGTTTCATTCAATCTCCGGTAGAAGAACGAAACCACCATGAGCGATCACGAACTGGATGACCTGCTGAGTTTTGCCGCTGATCTTGCCCATCAGGCGGGCCGACTGACGCTGGATTATTTTCAGCGACCGCTCGAAGTCGAACGCAAATCCGACGATTCTCCGGTAACGATTGCCGATCGTGAAACGGAACTTCTGATCCGCCGATCCATCGAACGCAAATATCCTTCCCACGGCATCCTCGGCGAGGAATTCGGCACCAAAGAACCGTCCGCCGGTTGTCCCTGGCTCTGGGTGATCGACCCCATCGACGGCACCAAGTCATTCATCTGCGGCGTTCCTCTGTACGCCACCCTCCTCGCGCTGATGTGCGAGGATCGTTCTGTCGTCGGCGTAATTGAGTTGCCCGCGCTCGGAGACCAGTTGTCGGCGGCGGAGGGTTTGGGGTGTCGACACAACGGGCGTCCTGCTCACGTGTCGTCGGTGGATTCTCTTTCGGAGGCGGTGGGTTTGACGACCGATCCGCTCGATCTGGAACGCGCGTTTCCCGACGGTGGTTGGCGGACGATCTGGAACGGCTGCAAATTCCGCCGCACCTGGGGCGATGCCTACGGTCATTTTCTTGTGGCGACCGGTCGGGCTGAATTCATGCTCGATGCCCGTCTCGCCCCCTATGACTGCGCCGCACTACCCGTGATTCTTCGTGAAGCCGGCGGCGCATTCTTCGACTGGACCGGCTGCGAAACCATCTATGGCCGAAACGGCATCTCCACCAACGCCGCGTTGAAAAACCTCGTGCTCTCCTCCCTCAAACCAACTCATCTTCCATGAGTACCTGTTGATGCTTGAACAGTGAAAGTCGCTCATGGATCATCGAGCCGCGAGGCTTTAGCTCGCGCGTCGCCGGATTTTCGGAACTTTATGACGCCGACAGGTGACTGAGGATTTCCTGCATCTGCGAAGCGGCGTGTTGGTTACCAGCCGCCTTGGCCTGAGCGATTCCCTCCTCGAGCGATTGCCGGGCTTCGGGAATCCGTTTTTCGGCGATCAGCAAATGGGCTTTCTGAAGAAACGCCGGTAGGTAATCGGGATGACGCTCAAGACACTCGTCAAGATGCTGTAATGCTAATCGCGCATCACCCTCCGCCTTGAACTCCATCGCAAGCATATACCGAACTTCAATATCATCCGGGGAGGTTTCAAGAAGCTTCTGCAACTGCTTTAGGCGTGACACAATCGGCTCGACCCCTGTTTGACGCTATTCATCGACCCAAACATGGGAATGCTGCTCGATGAGAAAATCGAATACGCGATCGACGTCTTCTTCCAGCATTCGGATGCAACCCATCGAAACGCTTTTCCCGATGCTCGACGGATCGACGGTCCCGTGAATCCCGTATCGGTCCATTCCGACGGCTTCGCCCGAAACTCCCTCGAGTCCGATCCATCGCTCACCCAGCGGATTTTGCGGATCGTCCGCCGCGATGAT
>CAIVHJ010000209.1 GCA_903905665.1 uncultured Phycisphaerales bacterium | reverse complement strand
TGCTCTTGCCGCTGGACGGCAATCCCGTCAGCCAGATCGTCACGCCTTTTTGATTGAGCAGTTTTTCACGAGCGTCGCGGTCCACGTGCCCTTCGTGCCAGGTAATGTTCGTCGCCACTTGTTTGACCATTTCTGTCGCCTTTCATCGCCGCAAAGGCGAACAGTATAGGCCACACCCGCTTGCAAGACAACTCGCACGCTGTTCGATGCCTGGTCCCGTACTTTGCTAACGATGCGGCAGGGGTGGGGCATCGAGAGGAGGTATGTCGCCAGCATCAAGTGTGTCTATAACAACAGGAACTAGGTCCGGTGGTTGAGGTAGTGTTGCCATAGGTGGAGGCAGTGGAGGTGGGCTAGTCGCCACAACAAAAGTATTATCATTCTCAACGTCGAACGACTGATTCATGCGGATCTGCCCCAGACGATTGCAGTAGACAGTCATGAGACTTTCGTTGCCTTGTGCGTGCTGAAGCGTGAATGACACATCGCTCAGTACGTTACACATGAAAAGATGACCTGAAGCATCAAATTTTATATTCGCAGGGGACGACACGAATCCCGTTATGTTATGATCGGAACCATCTCCCATAATAAATTTCTGCAAGACTTCTGGTGATTGGGAAACAACCGTAGAAACCAGGCAGGGCTTGCTTGCGCCACAGTTGTCGTTGTCATTGCAGTAATTAACGGACACCGTTTGGCCCTGATCCATTGCGGCTACCCTCGCCGATGAAAGGAAGTTGGCAAGTTCCTGGGCGGCGGCGTTGAGGTCCTGATTGGCTTCGTAGGCGGACAATCGCGGCATCGCGATGGCCGCCGCAAGCATAATGATGATCAGCACAATCAGCATCTCCACGTACGTAAACGCCCGATGGTTTTTCCAATTCATTGAAGTGTTCTCGTTCATTGCATTACTCCAAACAAGTTCTTCCAAATCCTCTTTTGGTTAAGGGCAAGGTGTCTGCCCAACCGAAAGAATTTGATCCAATTTGCAGTGAGTGGCCGTATTGGATGAATCGTAAACCAGTCGATAGTTGTAAAAAAATTTGGCGCCACAAGTGCCGAGTGCCGTGTCTGTGGCCGTTGCGGTAACATCTACCGATGTGATCGGGGGAGGGGGAGAGGGGTATGAATAAGCCGACCAGCTTATGTTGCAACCCTCAATCGGCGGATACGTTGTCGAAGTTGTCGCAATTGAGTATTCCATTGCGAATTGGACGCATTCTTGCAGACGTTCCATGGTGCTTTTGACGCCGATGTGTTGTGCGGCGCGATGCGATTGCTGCATTTTGATGAGCGAGACACCGGTCATCAACAAGAGCGAAGCAATCGCCAATACCGATAAATACAAGGCAGACGCTCGACGCCGTTCGGAGCTGCCAATCCGTGCCGCAAATAATCCCATGTATCCGACGTTATTCATGGACCGGTTTCGCTCCTCTCAGGGCGGTCGTCGTGTAAAGCAACTGACCGTGATACCTGACTTCAACGATGATTTTTGCCGCATTTGAGCCAATTGGCGTCACGGTGGCGTTTCTCTGGTAGCCTAAGAATGGAGTGTCAAGAGGGTTACCATCTGCTGATTTCGGGCAATGAGTATCATCTCCATCGCTGAACGGTCCGGCATTTAAGGTGACAGTCTTAATTCGGGCCTCGTTTGGCAAAGTTGACAGTGAGTCAAAACTTAGTGGATTATTATAGCTGATTGGTTTTGCCAGGAGTTCGTTCAGGAGGGCGTCACCGAGCATCTGGGCGTTGTATCGGCGGTTCTGGATTTCCTCGCCCAGCGTGTAACTGCTGATCAGTTGCGTTCCGACCATGATGGCTCCAGATAGAATGGCCAGCGAGATCATCACTTCGAGGTAACTGAATCCCGATCGAAGTGAACTGGTTTTCATTTTCCGACCGGTCATGGACTACAACCCTCCCACGGGTTAATTGTATATGTACAACCGCGGGCGCTGGACGCAGCGAATCGTCGCAACAGCCACATACTGAGCACCCGAATCACCATAGGGAGCCGTCAACTTAAGATGTACGCTGTCCAGATACGCCGTCTGACCCGGATAGGACCACACGGAGTGCGACGAATTCCAGTTTTCTCCGGCAAAGTACTTTGTGGTCGTGAGCGGCGGACTGGGGAACACCACGTCCACTTCATGATGCACTTCCAGTTGACACTGGTCTAAGAGGGTGATGCGGTTGTTGGTGTATCCTGAGTCGAAGGAACTGTAACGCAAGGGGCCGCCTGGCCACTCGTATTTAATCGGAGGCGGTAGTGTTCCCGGGGCATTCGCCGCGGTATTCAAATCGATCCGCCACTGGGGGAGGGACGGCGGTGTTGTTGAAGAACCATCGGTACACAGAATCTGGTTGACGGAAGTTGCATTTTGCAGATCGTGCGTCATTTGCTGCAGGACGTCGTTGACCTGTTGGCGGACCTTGGCGCGGTCGGCCAGTTGCGCCGGACCCCGCGTCATCGCCTGAACCGCCATCGCGAGCATACCCATCACGATGACCGTAATGACCATGGCGACGACCACTTCGACCAGTGACGTCGCAGACCGAATTGAGAGATGACGCCAGCGCATGAACTGCACCCTTCGGTTCAAACACACAAGAAGCTGCGTTCCTTGCGGTCATCGCAGCTTCATTCTCCCGCCCAGGCTTTTGGTAAAACTTTGCCCCATGGAATATACGATATAACTTGCCCACAGCGCCGCGAAACGATCGAAGATTGTCACCCTTGAGCCTGATAACAAGAACCATCCAATACCCCCCTCCCTTTCAGGGA
>CAIVHJ010000208.1 GCA_903905665.1 uncultured Phycisphaerales bacterium | reverse complement strand
TACTTCCAGAACCGCAAATTCTTGCAAACCTTACGAGAGACGCGGTGGAACGTGGTTGAGCAGGCGCATTATGTTGAGGCAGGTAGGGAATATATTCAGGATGAGCAGTTGCGTTTTTACATGACCATTGAGGAGTGCTTGAGAGAGACCCGGCCGAATGTAGTTTTACTATCGGGCGTTCTTCAATATATCCGGGATCCGATGAGGTTATTGTCGACGTTGCTTTTGGTAGGTTGCGAAACAGTTATTCTTGACAGAACCTGTTACTTAAATGATGGAAAACGGGAGAGGATTATGATCCAACATGTTTCGGCACCCATTTATAACGCCACCTATCCATGCAGATTTTTTATTGAAGAGGAAATCGTCGATACCGTGTTACAGACCGGCTACGTGTTAGTTGAGAGCTTTGAGGCGATCGATGGCCAAAGTGCTATTGCAACATGGAAAGGTCATATTTTTCGGAAAATTGTCGGGAGTCAGAAGCGTGATTGATTTAGTCTTAAATGGTGGACAGACTCTAGCTATTTTGTTGCGTTCAAGTTTCAATGAGAACGGTATTCGTTTTTTTACACCAAGCGAATTTTCTCAGCAACTCGGCTATATGAACCAGCCAAGGGGTTACGTGATCCCTCCACATGTTCATAACCCGGTTATTATGGAGGTACACTACACAAAGGAAGTTTTGTTCATCAAATCAGGCAAGGTGCGGGTGGATTTTTATGATGATGACCGGAATTATCTTGAGAGCCGGATTCTCTACCAGGGTGATGTGCTTCTTCTTGCCTTTGGCGGACATGGCTTTGAGATGCTTGAGGCCAGCGAGATCATTGAAGTCAAGCAAGGCCCTTATTCCGGCGAAGCCGATAAAACTAGATTTGAACCTGTTGATACCAATAAGATCAAGTTAACCGATTAAATCCATGGCCTCATTACCCTTTATCTCAGTCAACGAACCAATACTCGACGGCAATGAGAAGAAATATCTTGCCGAGTGCATTGACACCGGTTGGATTTCATCCGAAGGACCGTTCGTCAAACAGTTCGAGCAATCGTTTGCCGCGCGTGTGGGTCGCAACTTTGGGATTTCAGTAAGCAATGGTACTGCTGCCCTGGATGCTGCGATTGAGGCCATAGGAATAAAAACAGGGGACGAAGTCATTCTCCCGGCCTTCACTATTATATCCTGTGTTGGCCAGATTGTTCGCGTAGGGGCGCTACCCGTGTTAGTCGACAGTGATCCGATCACCTGGAACATGGATGTAGCCCAAATCGAATCGCGGATCACTAACCGAACCAAGGCTATAATGGTGGTCCATACCTACGGTCTTCCGGTTGACATAGATCCTGTCCTCGATATCGCACGTAGGCATGGTCTCAAGATCATCGAAGATGCCGCGGAGGTACATGGACAAACTTACAAAAGGAAGCCTTGCGGCAGTTTTGGTGATATCAGCACGTTCAGCTTCTACTCGAACAAGCTCATTACTACCGGCGAGGGAGGTATGATTGTTACAGACGACTCATCGTTGGCGGAAACTTGCCGGAGTCTGCGCAACCTTTGCTTCCTGCCGCACAAGCGGTTCGTACATGAGCGCCTTGGTTGGAATCTCCGCATGAACAATCTGCAGGCGGCACTTGGGGTCGCCCAGCTGGAGCGGCTGGACGAATTAGTTGCCCGAAAACGTCGCATGGGACGTCGTTACACTGAGTTGCTCAACGGCTTATCCGGCGTGCAACTTCCCCTAGCGCGAACAGAGACGGCCGAGAACATTTACTGGGTATATGGGCTAGTGCTGGACGATGCCATGGGGTTCGATGCAGAGGAGGCAATGAGGCGCCTGACTACCAAAGGCATCGGCACGCGGCCTTTTTTCTGCCCCATGCATTGGCAACCCGTATTGAAGTCGATGGGTTTTTTCGCGGACGAGCACTATCCTGCAGCCGAGCGACTTTACCGGCAAGGTTTTTATATCCCCAGCGGAATGGCCATTACAGACGACCAGATGAATCGAGTGGCCGAGGCAGTGATCGAGGTGTTGCGATGAAGCCTGTTTTTGATGCCTACGCGGCCTACTACGACCTTCTGTATCAGGATAAGGACTACGCCGCGGAGGCTCAGTACATTAAGAATCTCCTCACAAGACATGGCGTTCCCACTGATGCGAAGCTCCTTGAACTGGGTTGCGGCACGGGCAGACATGCGGCGGAGTTCGCACGGATTGGCTACCGTGTCCGCGGTTTGGACAACAGTTCTGCGATGATCAACAATGCCAATGCGCGCAAACCTTCCGAACTGGCTGACCTCCTGCTGTTCGAGGTTGGAGATGCACGGACTGCGCGACTCAACGAGCAATTCGACGCAGTGATCTCGCTGTTCCATGTGGCCAGTTATCAGACGACTAACGACGACCTCAGAACAATGTTTGAAACCGCCGCCGCTCACCTCAAACCCGGAGGTGTATTCGTCTTCGACTGCTGGTACGGTCCAGCGGTGCTGACGGACCGCCCTGTCGTCCGCATCAAGCGCATGAGGAATGAACATATAGATGTCCTACGCATTGCCGAGCCGGAAATTCGACCGAATCAAAATACCGTGGAAGTCCGTTATACCGTGCAAGTCTGTCGCAGCGGTAATGATCGGGTAACTCAATTTCAGGAGACACATAAAATGCGGTATCTTTTTGCGCCTGAGATCCAAGAATTTCTTAGAATTGCCAATATGGGCGCACCTGAAATCACAGAGTGGTTCTCGGACTCTTTGCCCGGACTCGAAAGTTGGT
>CAIVHJ010000207.1 GCA_903905665.1 uncultured Phycisphaerales bacterium | reverse complement strand
GCTCCAATGGAATCCCGATACGGAGCGTTTTGTGAATGATCCGGAAGCGGATCGGATGCTCGAGCGTCCGATGCGCGAACCGTGGCAAGTATGACGATTTTGGATTTTAGTTCACTACTGTCCGGTTAAAAGTTGAATAATTCCAATTGGTTAGACATGGTGGCTTCTTGGTCCTGCTGATCGATGAGCGAAAAAGCCTGTAAAATCGGGGTGTTTTCGAAAAGTGTGATGCTCAAGATTTGCAGGATTTCGTTGAGGCTTTGGCCCAGGTTCATTCTCTTCTTCACGATGGCCACGAGAACATATATTGAGATCGCAATCCAGACTTGGGTCTTGACCGCGTTCTCGGAGGTGCCGTAGAAAGCCTTGATATGCAGGTGTTGTTTGAGCCACTTGAAGAACAATTCGACCTGCCATCGGCACTTGTATAGTTGTGCGATGGCAAGCGCTGGCAACGCGAAATTGTTGGTCAGAAAAACGAAACGCTTTTGGGTTTCGGCGTCGAAGTAGGTGATGCGACGAAGAGGAATCGGATACTGTTGAGAGGTCTTGGGGCCACAGAGCACGATCGTCTGGTCCGCGCGCAATCCTGTGCTCTTGTCGATGGGCCGGCAAGTCCGCCGCTGGTAATCGAGATTCCGCTTGGCCCGGATCACGAAAAAAGCCAAGGCTTCGTTGAACCGGTACAATCGAGCAAAATCGATGTAGCCGCGGTCCATGATGTAAAACGAGCCTGGTTCCAGGAGCAGATAATCGAGGGCGATCACATCGTGGATCTTGCCGTGTGTGACACACACGAAACAGGGGATGCTGCCGCGCAGATCGATCAGCGTGTGGAGTTTCACGGCGCCTTTGTGGCGCCGAAAACGGGCCCAGGGAAACAACGTGAGACAGAGATCGATCGTCGTCGAATCGAAGGCATAGGCCGTTTGGTCGAGATGAACTCCGAACTCCTCGTGCGCATACAGCGTCCGGGCAACCCCAATCAATACCTGGGCGAAATCGGCGTATATCCGCCAGTCCCGGGTTTCGTTGGCGTCCGCCAGCGTGCTGTGCGGCACACGGCCTCGAATGCCCGCATGATAGAGTTTGGGATGCAAAGCCCGCAGGCAGGTCTCGATATCGCGCAAGCTCTCCCGTCCGGTGAGTTGCGCGAACGCCATAGACAGAAACTGATCCCAACACGAGAACCTTCGCGTCCGATGATTTCCGCGATATCGGCGGACGCAACGGTTGAATTCGTGTCTTGGAACAAAGTCGAGCAGTTGAGCGAAAAGGATACGTCCGGTGTGCATAAGCCATCCCTCTGCGTGCAGTCGCCACAGAAGTATGGTTCTGACCCAGGACGATATCGAAATCGAAAACGCTCATCTTGCTCCGTAACCCATTATGTTCGTTATGGTTTCAGCAGACTATGATAAAGTTAACCGGACAGTAGTGATCTGAGATCTGAAATCTGAGATCTGAAATCTGAGATCTGATGCTAGGGTTCATGCGGCGTTGTCGGCTTTTCGTCGCCTCCGCGGCGCACGATCTCCTCCAATTGCCGTTTGAAATCCTCGGCATGTTGCCGATTCTGGAATTCCTGCCGGGACTGGTCATTAAGATGGCGCTGGCCTTTGATATCGGTGTTCTGGAGACTGTCGGCCCAAGCGCGGATTTGCCGGGAACAGGATTCGGCTTGGGACTTGAGATTTGAGATTTCAGACTTGAGATTTCAGATTGGGGATTACCGATCGGATGGGGGTGACCTGATGAGTTCTCCGAAGACGAACCGGCGGCAGTTTCTGAAGGGGGCGGCCCAGGCGGCGGCGGGGGCGGCGG
>CAIVHJ010000206.1 GCA_903905665.1 uncultured Phycisphaerales bacterium | reverse complement strand
GAAGAAGGACTCGTATTCCTACACTTCGGGCACGGCATGCCGTGCCCCTACACATCCACCTAGGCCCCCTGCTTGCGCAGGGGGCTCTGAGGGGTGGACGCACGTGTCCCGTTGGGACTACCGCTTAACAATCTGGTCGAAAAGGGATACGAGTCGGAAAGAAGGACTCATGTCCCTACGCTTTTTGGGGCGGGGAAATAGACATTACCTCCTGTCGGCGCAGGGGGCGATTGTGCCATGTTATGGATGAGTTGGCTACAAGGGAACAGAAATAACCTCCTGCCGGCGCAGGAGGCTCTGAGGGGTCCGTTTTAATTTGATGCCGGAGGAAGTTGTTCCCACGATTCCATCATTTGGAGCATAAGTTTCCCGACGGCTTGTGCAGATAGTTTATCCGTGAGCGCATGAAGATCGGTTGTGCCGGTTCCGATGGTGTTGTCATAAACCGTCGCGGCGGCCAGAACCTCGGCGCTGTGAAGCGCATAGGCGCGAAACGTGTATTCCAGTTCGACCGAAGATTCGTTTCGCTGGACTCGGCCTGACCCGGAGATCACGATATCCGCCCGAGCCTTCTCGCCCAAAACCCGCGCCAAATGCAAATCATCCCAGACCCCGGTCTGAAAGTTTTTTTCTTTGGCAAGTAATCGCAACGCCTGCTGGAGGTCCTGAACGTGAATTTTCATCCCGCGCAATCGTTCCAACATTCGGTTTTCCATTTCCTGACGGTTGAGCAATTCCTCATCCGACAGTTTTTGGACAGTTCCTGACGTATCGGATGGATCCGATGGTTGGTCGGAATTCACAACGGAATCCACCACGACGTTGACCTGCATCCCGCCGCCGGAGGATTCTGCCTGTTTTTCCGCGGTCTTCGCTTCCTTCAGTTCCGGAGTCCAATAGACGTCCTGATTGACCATGACGGCAATCGATGGGGCCCCGGCCCGCTGATAGGCCTGTTCCATGCGCTGCCGCAACGATTGTGCTTCGGCTGATTCCGAACCAGACGAGCGATCTCCGGACAAAATCAGTTCCTGTGGACTGGAAGTACGAGCCGTCGCCTCCAGCGCGATCAAACCCTGCCGCGACACCGTAAAAACGACTTTCCTGCCGAGCACTCTGGAAGAAGCCTTCGACGTCGCATCGGCCAGAACAATCGGATCGCCGGTGTAACGCAGGTCCATCGCAAACACGGCGTCCCCCGATCCGTCGTAATCCACTCGCGTGTCCGCCTTCACGCCGCTGATTGCCCGCAACGCATCTCGCAGTGCCACGGATTTGTCGCCGGGCACGCCGGTCACTTTGACGGTGAACTTGCGTTCGACGCCACCTTTGGCGGAGGGGTAATAGATCGCAAAATCCTCTCGAATCCGTCGAGCCACTGCCTGAGCGTATTTCTCAAGCCGCACTACGTCCATCGTTCCGTCCGAAAGCTCCGGTGACATCTCCCATGAATGCTGACCGATTCGATGATTCCGATTGACATCGACCACATCGTACGAGGCTGCATAACGCACACCGTCGGCGCGGCCCGATTGTTCCGTCAGAATCACCAAAACCACCACGTCGGCGCCGGTGTCGCGCGACAACAATTCCGCAGCCCCCAGATGATCGCTTGAAGCTAGTTTTCTGAAGTCGGTTTTGCTCTGAAGATCAGTAATCGGAAGATCCAGCAACGTGATGTCCGGGTGGGTAAAATGATTCCGCAGTCGCGCGTTGAACATCTGCGCCACGCCCACCTCGTTGAGCGCCTCCCGCTGATTCGCGTCCACGGTAATCACGTACGAAAAGATCAGCAGCCGAGGAGAATCCGCGCGCCGGTATGCCTCCAGAAAATCGGCTGGGACCAGCGACTCGCGCGGTTTTTCTTCCGTTTCCAGACGTGGGGCTTCCGGTTTGCGCTGAGCCCAGCCCAGGTTACACAGACTCAATCCACACACGATTCCAGCGATCCAAAGCACCCGATGTGCTTTCATGGCTTGATACTCCTTGCTCGGTTTGACAAAAAACGCGTCACCGAGCGGGCCGAATTTCCAGCCGCCAATCGACGGCTTTTTTGTCTATCGCGTTACCTTTCAAGTACACCAGCGTCCGCGCCGGCAGCTTGAGAAAATGCCAGTCCGTATCGGAAGTTTCGGGCAGATTTTCCCGATCGACGAAGAAAAACCGATACTGCACCGATCGTTCGGTATCGTCATCGTTTCGCACCGAGACGCTGACCTTCAGAGGCGGCCCCTGCGTTACCACCACCTCGTTCACGACGACGACGCTGTCCAGACCTTCCAGCGCGGTAATTTGCGGATAATGTTTCGGCGCCAACGTATCCATTCGCGCGGGAGCCGGACGATGCTCACATCCCGCCAGACTTCCCAGACATACGATTAACAACCCTGCATACCACTGACGAGTCATTTTCTGCCCCTTTCTGTTTATTCATGCATACGAGCCGCTGTAATCCTTCGTTGCCGACTGATCTTTTGCGCGAGTTCCTTCACCCGATCGCTCTTTGGACGATACGGCGGATGCTCCTGACAAAACAACCGAACATATCCCACCGAACCCGCCATCGGGCACACGAGCGAATCTCCCCCCTCCAACACATGCAAACCGGCGCGCCCGCTCGGTGCCTCCAGGAGGTCCAACAAAATTCCTTCCTCGCGATACAGGTTTTCCAGATCGATCAGCGTCAAATCCTGCAGATAACCCGCCTGTTGATAATGTTGCAGAACCTCGTCCGTCGGACGACGCACACAACGCCCGCCGAGAATGTACGGTAATTCATCACCAGCGACGGAACCGCTGTACGTATCATTCGCGTATACAACTCGCCCGGCTGTCATCCATTTCGGCGCGCCATGCGTCGGTGGAAGACGAACCGAACGAACCTGTATTTTCTCCGAACTGCCGGGCGGATTGAGATTCGGAAGAACCAATCGTGACGACGCATCGCCTTCGATTTGCAGATCAACGGTCGTACCGGCTTGTGCAATCGTTACGGGCGCCACATAGACTCGTTGCGGCACAATTTCGCAGTACCGTGTATCGGCGGACGCCGTGGCTTTCATCATCGCTCCGGCTGCCATCATCGCGAGGCCCGCGATTTGAGCGTCGCGTCGGTGCGACATCCCCACCGTCGCAACTCCGCCGTAAAGCAACGCCGATCCCAGCACACTTTTGGCGACTCGTACATCCTCCATGTTGTTCCATCTATGATCATCCGCCATCGTGTTCAGATCGCAGGCGGGACAAAACGACTCAGCGGCTCGCTCCGATCCGATTGTCACACGCAACGAGCGCTGATCCCGCGGCCAATCCGGCCAAGGTTCGAATTTCGAGAACACCCGATCGGGGCCATAAGCGATCTTTCGCGGCCCCAGCCCGTACGATACGACAAGAATCGTGTTGCATTGCCGATTTCGAATCCGCTCCACCACGTTGCTTAATCCCGGGTTGAATTGCAGGGCATCCCGGAAGTTTTCTTCGGCTTCGTCGCTGCGGTCCAGCGCGACATTCGCCAAACCGTTCATCAGGTATCCCAGTGCAAAGTTGCTCTTGACCGCCTGATATCCCGCGTCGAAATAGTCCCCCGATCGCGCCGGTCCATCCGATGAGTTCTTCCTTCCCTTCTGATTCGGCTTGGATTCGGACGCCGCGGCCGATCGCGCGATTTCCTCGGTCGATTTCTTCTGACCGTGCTCGTTTTCTCCAAAATCCTTCAGCAAAAACAGCGATGCAGAAGCCGCCGCTCTGGCGTTGTCCCACTCGCCGCGCATCGACTTCTGAACCGCGATCTCGCACAACATCATCGCCTGTTCAAACGGCTCGCCTTTCCAGAATTTCACTCGCTCGTTCAGCACCACGCAGGCCACCGTTTTGTCGTCGTTGATTCCCTGCGTCCGCAAAATCTCGAATGCTTCGTTGACCGTCGGCTCGGCCGAATCCGGCAAACCATCCGCCAAATCCATCATGCACAATTTCATGCGATCCAGCATATACGACCGGTCGCTTTTGTCGTTCGATAGATGCGTTGTCAAACGCATCCTCGCTTGACCATATTCCCCCTCGCGCACCATCGGCATGATGGTCGGCGACGACGCACACCCCGCGCCCATCGAAATCATCACGGAAAAACACACCCAGCCGAGCTTTTGGTACTGTAATCTTCCCATTACCGCACAAACCCTGCGCAAAAAAACGAATGCTAATCCCACGCTCGTCCGTGAGCGACCCGCTTGAATTCCACCTTGTCCGTCCAGACCATCTCTCCACTCTTCAGGTCCGTAATCGTGTATTCACAATAGTACAAGTCCGTCCGATCCTTGCCGGTGGCCCGAGTCACCGATGTAAAAGTCGCCGTCATCGCATGGGAAGGTTTTCGCTCGGCTGCAAAATCACTCTCGACCGTCCCTCGCCGGTGAGCATCTCGCAAATGCTCCGCCGGGATTACAAAAACTATGTTTTTGTCCCGCGACAACGTACTCAGCGGCAGAGCGCTCTTGACCCGCTCCATCAGGTACCACTTGGCGCCTTCGGACATCAAATCGCTGGTAAGGTTCGTCACTTTGCTAATGGCGATCACCATCGGTGGGGTATCCCCCGTCCGATTTGCCAGCAGCGAACTTTCCACCAACCCCGCCCGGAGTTTGTCCGCCATATCCACGGCGACGTATTCGTAATCTTCCGTCGTCATAATGCTGGATCGCGGTTGCGATGCGCAACCCAAAACCACCAAGCACCCGATGCTTGCCACAAGACCTATCATGAGAACAACCACATTCCTCAACTCTTAAACTCCTAAACTCCCGAACTCTTAAACTCTTAGTGATACTTCACTTCGTAGTGTTTGTTGAACACGATCTCGCCATCGCTGGCACGCTGGAGTTCGAATGTCACGCTGAACAAATGCGTCTCGCCGCGATGAACTCCATACGTCTCGCCATTGAGGTAAAACGCATAGTGCGGATCGGTTCGTTCGACCCCCACGCCTCCGCCTTTGCCTTCCTGAAGGATGTCTTCCTTCTGATCGCCATATTCCTGACGATTGAGGTTTTCGATCCGCGCGCGCTTCTCGACGAATTTGATGTTGTCGCGCACCATGTCGCTTTGCATCAACTTGCTCTTGATCCGATTGCGGACGTATTCGAAATCCGTGGTGGACATTGTTCCGCTTTTATTGACGATATCCCCGAGCATGACGGTGATGCGATAACCCCTGAAATCCTCATCCGCCAGGCGACTCAGGTCGGCGGCGAGGTTCATGACGACCTCGTCGGACGCTTCCGCCAGATCGGCGGTCCTCATCTGGTCCGAACGACGCTCGCCTTTGGTCATCTCGCTCACCGGCACTCGACCTCCACTGTCTCCTGTGGGGGCGCAGCCTCCCGCAATAAGCAACAGACAAATGCCCGACACTCCCGTCATCCGTTTTCGATTCATCATCCCACGGCACCTCCAAAAACATGAACACCGGCTCGAATTAAGCCGAATTTGGAAACCAAAGAGCGATATTGTATCCGAGTTTGATCGGTCTGAAGTAATTCGGATCATCCCTCCGATAATTTCCCTTCGCGAATAATATTCTAACTGTTTATAATACAGGATGTTACAAACATCACGATGCACAATCATGCTATTTGAAAAGTTTGCAATTCCCAAAATCTTGGTACCCAGACCATGCGATTGTATTCACTGGAGACGCATTCGCTCTAAAATGATCGGATGATTGCTATGAATCAACGCGACTGGAGTCCCGTGAGCTGGACTGATCTTCCGGCTCAGCAGCAACCTCGCTATTCCGATCCCGCCCACGTCGCGGAAATTCTGTCTGAGATTCGTTCGTATCCGTCGCTCGTTTCCATTGAGGAAATTGAATCGCTGAAACGATCACTGGACGAGGCGGCCCGGGGGCGGGCTTTTGTCCTGCAGGGAGGGAATTGCGCCGAACGATTCATCGATTGCCACCAGGATACGATCACGAGGCAATTCCAGATTTTAACGCAAATGAGCGCGATCCTGACTACCGGCCTTGAAAAACCGGTGATTCACATCGGCCGCTTCGCAGGCCAATACGCCAAACCTCGTTCGCAAGAACATGAAACCCTCAACGGTCATCGACTACCGAGTTATCGGGGCGACGCCGTCAACTCGATCGAGCCTACACTTCAAGCCCGCACTCCCGATCCCACCCGGTTGCTTTCGTGCTATTCCTGCTCGGCGCGAACGCTGGACCACTTGCGAGCACTTTCCAATCATGGCTCCTCACCTTCGGTCCCGTTTTTCACGTCGCACGAAGGACTTTTGCTGGGTTATGAAAACGCCCTGACGCGACTCGATCCTGCTTCAGGACGATACTATAACATCGGCGCGCATTTGCTGTGGATTGGAATGCGAACCCGGCAACTCAATGGCGCGCACGTCGAGTATTTTCGTGGAATCGCCAATCCCATCGGCATCAAGATTGATCCGACATGCTCCGGCGAGGAACTCAAAATTTTGCTGGAACTTCTCGATCCCCATCATGAACCCGGCCGAATCACGCTGATCACCCGCCTGGGTGCCCGGAACGTCGAATCCGTTTTGCCGAGCCTTATCCGAATCGTGCAAAAAATGAAACACCCGGTGATCTGGAGTTGCGATCCGATGCACGGCAACACTCAATCCCTGTCCGACGGCCGCAAAACCCGTGATTTCTCCGTCATCCTCGACGAACTCCAACAGACCATTCACGTGCATCGTCACGTCGATTCACTTTTGGGCGGCGTGCATTTTGAACTGACTGCTGATGATGTCACCGAGTGCGTTGGAGGACCCCAAGCCGTCACCCGCGACGATCTCCACCGCCGCTACGAATCCCCCTGTGACCCTCGACTCAACCTCCGGCAAAGTCTTGAAATGGCCCACCTACTGACCGACCTGCTTCGCGTGACCGGGTAGCTGGGTTGTGGCGGAACGGTGCATCGTCAGTTGTCCTCGATCGTAGGCAACGTACAACCCATCCGGAAGTTCGAGTTGCTTGCCTGAAGTATTTTTTTGAATCAGTTCGATGACGCGGCATACGTGATCGAATCCGATGTGTTTTTCCGGCGTTCCCAGTTTCGCCATCGCCCGGCGGATCACTTCGGTTTGCAAAATGGGGGGGGCTTTTAGCAGTTTTTTGGCATCCAGAACAATCCGGGGTGATTCGGACAAATCCGGTTCATCGATGCGAAGGTCCCGATAGGTTTGTTCGGTTTGTTCCTGAATCCACTCGTGTGCCCATCGAGATTGTTGAGCCAGACGCAGCATCGCTTCGCCCACTCCGGCGTTATAGTGCCCTTCAAGGAGCGGAAGTAATCCGTTGCGGATCCGGTTTCGCGTGAAATCCATGCCGTCATTGGTGTGGTCATGGCAGAATTCGATTTCGTTTTCGAGCATATAGATCAAAATATCCGCGCGGCGGATATTCAAAAGAGGACGAATCAGCCACCCGCCGGATTGGAGCAAGCGAACGGCTGGAATCCCGCTCAGTCCTCGCAAACCCGTTCCTCGCAACAAACGATGAAGAACGGTTTCGATCTGGTCATCGGCCTGGTGGGCCACCGCCGCCACGCGGGCGCCGGTTTCCCTTAACACCCGCTCGAAAAACGCATATCGTTCCCGACGCGCGGTTTCCTCCAGAGACGTTCCGAATTGATTTGCCAAATCTTTTACGGATCGCTGCTCAATGGTGATGCCCCAGTGATTCTCGCGCGCGAGTCGTTCCACAAACCGCGCATCCTCATCCGCTTCGATACCTCGCAGTTGATGGTTCAGATGCGCCAAGTGCAATCGCCAACCCCGATGTTCCGTTTCGTTGATCGCGTGCAGCAAAAAAACCAGCGCCGTCGAATCCGCTCCACCGCTTGCTCCGATGACGATCGTTTCCCCCGAAACGGGCCATCGTTCCTGCGGAATCGTCTCTGACATCTTGTTCATCAATTCCCGGCTCATCGCATCGCCTTATTCATGCTTATGGGGCGGATCAGGTTCGGACGTTTCTTCGTAATTCTGTCGTGAGTTCTTCAATGACCATTGCTCTCTTGATGATAATCCAATATGAATATCGGCGTCAAAAGTTGACTGAAACTTCTTGAATTAAAGGATCAAGACCATGAAGCATCTTCTCGATCATCGGTTTGTTTGGATTATTCCCTTGACGATTTTGGCGGGTTGTGGACGCGTCACTGTCGATGCCGGCGCTGATCAAGCCGTTCAGGAAGGCACGTCGGTTACCCTGTCCGCGTTCGGGGGTTCCACCGCTCAACAGGGTGCGGCACATTTTGTCTGGATTCAAGTCTCAGGAACCGAAGTCGCGCTCGCCAACCCCAACGAGCAGGATGTGACTTTTACCGCTCCGCTGGTGAGTGAATCGGAAACCCTGACGTTTCAGGTGACGGTGACGGCTCAGATCAGTGATTTTCTGTCCTCGGCTCAGGACACGGTTGAGGTGACGGTGCTTCCCAATCCAGCCGTGTTGGCCAACGCCGGTGTGGATCAGACCGTGACGGAGGGACAATTCGTTAGTTTGCCCGGCAGCGCCACGTTCGACGTTGAGGGGATTACGCTGACTTATCATTGGACGCAAATTAACCAACCTCTTGTCAATCTGTCCAACGCCGACACCGCCACCGCCGGATTTACGGCGCCGATGGTGGACGAGGCCACCACGCTGGAATTTCAACTTGCGGTCACGGCGGAGCAGGACAACGTCGGTACAGATACAGTCGTCATCACGGTCGAACCCGAAAAGCCGATCGCCCGCGCCGGAGCGGATCAGGAAGTGACCGAAACCGTTCGCGTGGATTTGGATGGGTCGGCGAGCACCGATCCAGACGGCGGCGTACTCAGTTATCTCTGGACTCAGTTGGTTTTGGTCGAGGGTACCGAAGTGGAACTGCTCCCCGCCGCCACCACTGCCAAACCCTACTTCATCGCGCCGGAAATTGACGATCCCACTTTGTTGCGATTCCAACTAACTGTGATTGCCGAGGACGGCGTCAACAATGATTTTGATACGGTGGACATTACGGTGAATCCGTACCCCGCACCCGTAGCGGATGCCGGTAATGACGTTAATGCGGATGAAGGGGATGTGGTCACACTGGATGGAACCGGAAGTTCCGACCCGATTGGTGGAACGCTCACGTACTTGTGGACGGCGCCGCAAGGCATCACGTTGTCCGACGACCAGGTGCCCAAACCCGTTTTTACCGCTCCGGCGGTCGGTGCTCACACGGTGTACGTGTTTACTTTAACAGTGACTAACAATCATGGTGAATCCGCCACAGACAGCGTTAACATCACCGTGTTGAATGTGCCTTGAGGTGCGCAAGAACAAGACGATTGAATTACGATGATCAGCGCTTCCTATTCTGACTGGCGGGTGATGGCGGATCAGCTTCTGCGCGAAGCCGAGGGGGGGAGTCTTGACGCCGATAAAGCCCTGCCCGAACTGCCGACCCGAACGATCCAGGCGGCCGTGAAACAATTCAGGAAAAAGCAATGGCTTCTGACGGCCAATACGGCGGTTGAATTCTGCGATTTTGTTTTTCGGGAACAGCGCCGCAATGAAACGCTCTTCGCCATTTATACGCTCACGTTGTACAAAGAACGTTTGCCTACTCAGACGTGGGATAAAATCGAAACGTGGGTGCAATATCTTCAAGATCGCGATCTTTGCGACGAGTTGGCCATTAATTTGGCGGGTCGGCTGGTGATTCAGGATAAGTCACGTGCTCGGCAACTCATGACGTGGTCTCACTCCCGCAACGGATGGGCACGCCGGTTCGCCGTCGTCACGATGCTGGTGGTGTGCAAAAAGGGCGGATGCAATCTCAGTGACGTTCTTCACTTTCTGGACGATCTGATGAGCGACGAGGTTCAGCATGTGCAGACGGCGGTGGCGTGGACTATTCATCAACTGGCCAAAATGGACGAGGAATCGGTCGTTGCTTTTCTGAAAAAATGGAAAGGTCGCGCCCATCATGAAATTTTTCGGGAGGCGTGCGACCGACTTTCTCCCGACGCGCAGATCACCCTCCTCAAAACCAAAACTCATCAGGAATGACCTGCGACCGGCTCATCTGCAGCACCCGCGATTTTCGGGTTCAATTACAGGCCAAGGTCGTAGCAGTCTTGTTTGGAACCTATCCCAATACCCTCCTCCCTTTTCAGGGAGGGGTTGGGGGAGAGTCATAATCCCCTGTTTTTCCCCTCACCCTACCCTCTCCCCCAAAGGGGAGAGGGGT
>CAIVHJ010000205.1 GCA_903905665.1 uncultured Phycisphaerales bacterium | reverse complement strand
TAGACGAAGTTCTTGGTCCCGTCGCTCAGGAGATTCCCGTTGTTGTCGTGGGTCGGTGTGATCGGCGATCCGCCACCCCACACCAACTGCGTATATTCATTGACCTCATTGACCTGCTTGGTATCGACTGTCTGGGAATTGTTGATTCTCGACGTCACACTCAACTGATTCCCGCACCGGTCCAGTCCCCAGTTCCGGGACTGAATCAAATACGCCGACGGCGTCGGGGTCACGATCTGTGTCTTGTCACCGTTCAGCGTCCCCCGCGCAAAGCCCGTCAGACGGTCCAGCGCATCATGAGTATACAACTCGCTTTCGGTCGGGTTGACGACATCCCGCGTATAAGTCCTTCGTCCGGCGGCATCCCAGCCATACTCGACATTGAACAGCGAAGTCGCTCCCTTGGAATGGCGCAAATTCGTCAGACGATCGTTCAGATCGTATCCATACGTCGTCACAATCCCATTGCCCAGCGTCGTCTGCTGACGCCGATCCAATTCGTCATACGTCCAGTCCGCCACCGTCCCAAGGCCGCTTCCCGCCACGTCGTCCATCCGGAACCGCTGATCATAATGCTCCGTCACCACACGATCACTTGTCACAGCGTGTTTGGCGGAAGTCCCGCAGAGACTCGTCTCCACTAAGGCCTTCAGTCCACTCGCCCAACCAATGATCGCTACGTCAAACACCTACCTGTCAAAGAGCAATCACGAAGGCTATTCCTAAATACTCTCATCCAGAAATTTAACTAACCTACCAGAGAGTCTCGCGGAGGAGGAGGCGGTGTTGCTGCACTTATCGCCGCCTGAAATACGGTTTTCACAAATACGTGAGGATTATCTACGACATCAAGGTCATACACCAGGGAAATCTTTTCATCCCCATTGCCAGAAGAAGGAATGATAATGATCTTTCGTTGATCAAATCTTGCTTCAATTCTTGCATCGCGTAGCGAGTATTCGTTTATAGAACTGACCTTATTATTCAAATCATATCTGATCACCTGTAACTTGCCCGGATATATCCGGATATAAACCGGATGAATCCAATAAATTAAACGCACCCCTGTCAGACCCACTATAAACATTATGCAGAGTGTGTATTTTGTAGAAACATGAGCCACATAAGTCAGAATAAGGAAGAGAACGAGATAGAACAGGGCAGCTAGCAATGGATGGATCTTGCACTTCTTTTGTTGAAAGATTACCGGCTCAAACGAAAATTCCGTTAAGGTGGTCAATTCCTCAAGCTCTGACAGGGTTCCGTAACAATCCATGTTCCGACTCGCAGGATTCACGATCATGGAGGATTTGATCATCTGCTTCACTAATCTTCTTTTTTTTGCAAGGGGGAGAAGGATACCCCCTGTAACCAACAGTAATACGAGGGATAAAGCACATAGAATCCAAGGCAAAGAATCCGGAATTGGATCCATATTTAACGTGGTATAAGCGAGCACAATACAGATGATGACACATATGCATATCATGAACAGATTTACGAATGTCCCATATTTCTGTTCTTGATAAGAATATGGATGATCCACGACGTGAAGTCCAATCAGACGATGATGTAATATTTTATCATTCATAAATGCTTATCATCATTGCTTGGAAATTATACTTTATCTTTCACATCATTATCATGTCCTTGATTGCCGTGTCCATGATTTCTTTCTCCCGATCCAGGGTCATGGTTCGTGTTTCCGTGTTGAGAGTTATTTGGTGAATCACCTTCGCAACGATCTCCACCATTCGTCTGTCCACACGCATTTTGCATATCATGAAGCGCATTGCATCTGTTTTGCCATACTTTAATCATTTGGTTGGTAGCCTTTTTCCTCCTTTGAACTGCTGCGTTGTATTGAGTTTTATCGTTTACCAATGCGAGTTGTGCTGCCGCTAACAGCTTGTAGTCTGCGGCTATTGATGACGTAATTGCCATAACCTTTAGTGCCTGTGCTTTGCTCATCTCTCTGCTCCAATACCAGACAATAACAGTCTGGACCACTCCTGCTACTGAGAATACTGATGCCTTGATAATCAGCTTGCCACCCTCGTAGATCATCTTAATGCCCTTAACACTCGCTACTCCAACTGATATTGACATCCCCGCAAGGATATCATTTGTAGCATCCCAACCAACTTCCTTTGCTAACTCATCCTCTGCTTTTGCAATGCGATCCTTTGCGTGTCTGTATATCCGCAGATCTATTTGCATTTTATTTTTCGAATACTGTTCTTGTTTTTTCGCATCTTCCCAATCTTTTAAACTTGCTTGATATGCAAGATCTGCCAATACGAAATTCAATACTGCATTCAGGCAATTTTGATCATTCTCGCTACAATTACTCTTCAACCCCAGCGGGTCAAAGTACCCCACGGCGCTTGAGCCGACATACTCGTACAGATTCATCCCCCCGACGTAACCGATCGGATCGCGCTGGAGGAAACGACCCAGCGTCGGAGAATAGGCGCGAAATTGATACAAATACAGATTCGTGGTGGGGTCGTAGTGCTGACCGGTCCAAAGAACGGCGTTGCCGTAGGAACTCGTCGTTCGTCGTTCGCCGTTCGGGGCAAGAATATACGTCGCACCATACGGTTCATACTTGTACTTCTCGACAACGGTTCCCGTCGAATCCGTCAGCGCCACCACAGAGCGCAACATATCCTGCAGATAGTACAACGGTTCGCTTTGACCCGCCGGCAGCGCCCCGGCGCTCGTGTGATCCACCATCACAACCGGCTCAAGGAAGTCATGACCATACACGAACTCGCGCTGCAGCGTCCCATCGGCGGATCGCTCTTCAAGGGTACCGGGTCCACCGACTGATACCTGCAACGTAATTTCCGAACCGTGACTCGTTACCACCCGATTGCTCAGCGCGTCATACGCCGCCTGCAACTTCAGCGTCGCGCCCTCATAGACCTGCGTCAGGCGATTCTCTTCGTCATAGACGAAGTTCTTGGTCCCGTCGCTCAGGAGATTCCCGCTGTTGTCGTGGGTCGGTGTGATCGGCGACCCGCCACCCCACACCAACTGCGTATATTCATTGACCTCATTGACCTGCTTGGTATCGACGGTCTGTGAATTGTTGATTCTCGACGTCACACTCAACTGATTCCCGCGGTGGTCCAGTCCCCAGTTCCGAGACTGGATCAAATACGCCGACGGCGTCGGGGTCACGATTTGTGTCTTGTCACCGTTCAGCGTCCCCCGCGCAAACCTCATCAAAGACCCGGCGAATCAGGCTTCTGGGGCTGACACTGGCTTTGCAGCGGTTGCAGCAGCCTCGGATCAAACACCGTTCCACATTCCGGGCACACGGGGGTCGTTAAACCGCGTAAAGAATAACCACACCCGACGCACTGAAAGTTCGCCCGACGCTGCAAACCAACATAATGCCTGTATCCTCTCCGGCTCAGACCATATAACAACGGTACTGCAAACAACAGGGCGATTCGCCAAAAGTACACAACAACATCATGGCACATGTACGGCTTCGAGTACTTCCACCATGTGATCTCAAACAGAAAGCAATCAAAGTCATGCTCTTCGTAGACAGACGGCGAGGGGCCTAAGGACATCTTGTTATACAGCGCAGTTCCCTCGATAATGTTCACAAGGGTTCGGGTCTGTGAGAGCTCGTCGCGCGAACTCCAGATGAGAAGGCGTCGAGAGATGGTACCCCACGTATCTGCCCTTCTGAAGGGGAGATAACTCATCGCCCACAAGGATAGGCACAAGCATAGACCAACTGCGCATATCTTCATCCATGTGTTGTGCGGCTTCTTGTAACCATGCGCCATCTGAAACCGTTGACTTGGAGGCATAGATTAATTCTATCACAGAAGGTGCTGTCGCACTCGCCCACCTGCTGCACGATGGGGGGG
>CAIVHJ010000204.1 GCA_903905665.1 uncultured Phycisphaerales bacterium | reverse complement strand
GTGATGTTTGAAATTTTCATTTGTTTTTGAAAGAAGTGAACCAATGAACAAGAAACGATCCTGTCATGCGGCCCGATGCCGAACAGTAATCATGCTTTATGTCTTTGTTGCCGGAGTGTTATGCCTTCTGGGGCAATTGACTCAGGGACAGGAAAAGCAGACACCCGTTCGCATGGTTAAGGTTTCGTCTCGCTGGTCCGAACTAAAAGTGCTTGATCCGACACGGGTGCGGAATTTTACGACACCCGAAATCGAGCAACGAATCGACGACCTGCTATCGCGCATGACCCTCGACGAAAAACTCGGGCAGATCAGTCAACTCACCGCCGGTGAACCCAGCGATTCCGACGAGGCCAAGCGTCAGGCTCGATACGACGAATTATTCGGCGCGGTCAAAAACGGCCGGTTCGGATCGTTACTGAACGCTCAGGGAGCCGCCTGGTCCAATCGTCTTCAGCGAACCGCCGTCGAGGAATCCCGGCTGCAAATTCCCCTGCTATTGGGCAACGATGTCATTCACGGCTTTCGGACGATTTTTCCGATTCCACTGGGCGAAGCCGCCACATGGAACCCGGAGTTGATCGAGCAGGCCTGCCATGTCGCCGCCGTCGAAGCACGAGCCGGTGGAACTCACTGGACGTTTGCACCGATGGTCGATATCGCTCGTGATCCGCGATGGGGACGAATCGCCGAAGGCGCCGGTGAAGACCCGTTGCTCGGCTCCGCGATTGCCGCCGCTCGCGTCCATGGATTCCAGGGCCTGGACCTCAGCGATCCCGATTCGATTCTGGCCTGCGCCAAGCATTACGTGGCTTACGGCGCCGCCGAATCGGGAAAAGACTACAACAGCGTCGATGTTTCCACCCAAAGACTTTACGAAGTGTATCTTCCGCCGTTTGAAGCGACGGTTCGCGCGGGGGTGGGAACGTTCATGAGCGCGTTCAACGACCTCAATGGAATTCCGGCATCGGGAAATTCGTTCACACTCAAACAAATTCTTCGGAAAGACTGGGGTTTTAACGGTTTTGTCGTCAGCGACTGGGACTCGGTTCTGGAACTCGTCCCCCACGGATATGCAAGCAATCCTGCTGAAGCGGCGATTCTCGGTCTCACCCACGGAGTGGATATGGACATGTCCTCCAAAATTTACCAAACCCACTTGCCCGCCGCCGTCGAACAGGGTCGCATTCCTCTCTATCAAATCGACGATTCGGTCCGACGGGTTTTGCGAATGAAATATGCATTGGGGCTGTTTGAACGGCCGTACGCCGATGTTGAACGAGAAAAACAGGTCACGCTTTCACCCGCCCATCGCGCCCTCGCGCGAGAAATGGCGCGTCAATCCATCGTCCTTTTGAAAAACGAAGGCGATCTGCTGCCGATTCGCAGTTCCGTCAAGACTATCGCCGTCATCGGCCCGCTGGCCGACGATCGACTCGATGCGCTCGGATGCTGGCGGGAGTTTGGCAAAGCCGAAGAGGTCGTGACCGTTTTTGAGGGCCTCCAGAAACGAGCGGGATCCGATTTACAGGTTCGTTATGCCAAAGGCTGTGATATTTTTGATGCGAAACCGGATGAACTCGATCAAGCCATCCAACTCGCCGGCCAATCCGACC
>CAIVHJ010000203.1 GCA_903905665.1 uncultured Phycisphaerales bacterium | reverse complement strand
CCCTGCCCTTTTCCGGAGGGGAAAGAAGGAAGAAAGGGGTGCCTGAGGGGGAAACTGGAAACCCTGTTTCCCCCTCAACCCTACCCAAAACCGTCACTATACCACATGACCCTTTTGTCTCACTTCCTGTGAAACAGTACATCCGTTCTATGTTCGAGATTGTGCGTCCTCCTTTTATCATCGTGATCCATTGTTGTATCCCTCCTGTGTTTTTTGGTGTGGTGTTCTGGATTTTTTACGCACCTCTTCGCCGCCGCCGCAAGCGTGAAAGATTGGGATTGTGTCTTAGCTGTGGGTATGATTTGCGGGCATCAAGAGATCGCTGCCCTGAATGCGGTTGCGCTATGCAGAATCGGGAGAAGGAGGAATGAGGAACTGATAAAAGGACTTTACCACGGAGAGCGCAGAGCACACAGAGAAATGGAAAGTGAAAAATTGAAAAGGGAAAAAGAGTTAACTGCAGGGGATGTTTGGTATTACTGGGCTTTGAAGAATCGGGTGTTGGTCCCTGCGGGTCCGATGCGAACGGAAACTTCGCGGCAGCAGTGGGGACATCGACCGACGTAGGCGGTTCCTTCTGGGTTTCTGTAGATGCGATAATAGACGTGGCAGCAGTCAAATCGGACGCCCAGCCAGGACCGGACGGGTCGATCGACCAAATCGGACGATTCCTGCTCCGAAGGCGTCGTCGGGACTTCAACAATATAATCAGGTGTGTCGGGCATAAGAAGAGTTCAAGAGTTTAAGAGTTCCCGTGTTTCAGTGTCATCGAGTTGAGGGGTCCGAGGCTCAACTCACCGGATAACACTGGGAAATATATCGGATGGTTCAAAAAAGAAATTAACTTTCGTGGACAAAAGTGAGAAGAGAATCTGCAGACTGAGCCGTTCGTTCGAGAAACCGGTTGCTTTGATCATAGACCTGAGCCCGATCCTCTTGGCGGTCAAGGTCAAACGCATTGATCCAGAGGGTTTCGGCGGCGCTGCGACAAGCCGCCAGTCCGAGGTGGGCGGTCACGGCCAGGTCGCTCCTGAGGTGAGGGTTGGTCCGATCTTTGTGCTCGTCCATTTGTTGCAGCATGTGGGTACACAGAGCCAAGACCTCCAAAGGAACGGCCACCGCCAGCCGAATCGCCTCCTGAAGTACAGCTGGGTCTTCCCCCGGTTGTTTGAGTCGTTGTCTGACCTCCACCAGATTCTGGTAGGCGTTTGCGTCTTCGTCGATCAACCGTCGCAGGGCATGATCCATTCGATCAAGTTGTGCGGCGAATTGCGTCAGGGGTTGGTTTTCGGTTTCGGAAGATTGCTTTCGGATCGAATATGCCGTGACCATCTTCGCCATGGAAATCGCCAGAACTGCCACGAGGGCAGCTACAGACCCTCCGCCAGGCGTTGGGGTGCGATTCCCGACCGCATCCAGAAAAGCATCCATCGACAACGATCTGAATGATGAGGGAGAAGATTCCATATCGTTCGCAATCAAGTCACGGAAATCTCGACCCTCCCCTCCCCCTCCCTAAAAGGGAGGGGAGATAGGAGACTTCGATTCTCGTTATGAAGATTCTGACCCTTCCCTGACTCCTCCCCGAAAGGGAGGGAAGCATGGGGAAGGCGTTACATGGGTCCGCGACATTTTCGGAGTCGCAGCAAACTTCGGACGCGGGTCAGAAATTCCATGCGATTGACGGGCCGACTGACAAAATCGTCCGCACCGGATTCCATTCCGCGTTCATAATCACTGGGTTCGTTCAGCGCCGTAATCATCATGATCGGAATGTCGCGGGTGACGGGATTTCCCTTGAGTTGTTTGCACACTTCATAGCCGGACATTTTGGGCATCATGATATCGAGAAGGATGAGATCGGGATTTTCGCGTGAGACGATCTCCATGGCTTCCAGTCCGTGGTGCGCCACACTCGTGGTAACTCCGGGAATTTCCTCCAGATATGCCTGAAGCAATTCGATGTTTTGTTCGTTGTCCTCGACGATGAGGACTTTGGCATTGAGGGTTTCCTGCGGGTTTTCCGGATTCATGGTAGTGAACTCGCCTTGAGAGGAAATATCCGTTACATTAACGCGTCCAAGCGATTCGGCGGACACTCTTGACGTTTCGGTTCGGTGTTTGTCCTGCCGATAAGGATAATACGTGATGCGGGAAAATCCATCCGGATTCACAGTATAGTCAACTTGCGAGAACTTGACTACCACGAATTTTTGAAAAATATGCTACGATACGCCGGTCGCCATGGGTGGCGATCCCGCAAGAAAAGGACGTTTTGAAGCGATGTTGGAACCGGGTTCCATTTCGAGCAAGTTATTCGAGAAGATCAAGACGGCGGAGAACCTTCCCTCGCTGCCGGCGGTGGCGTTCAAGGTTCTTCAGTTGATTCACCGGGAAGACATTTCGGTGACGGAGATTGCGCATACGATTGAACAGGATCCGGCGTTGGCGGCGAAAATTCTCAAGGTCGCTAATTCGTCGCTTTTTGCGCTTCCCAATAAGATCGCGTCCTTGCCGCAAGCCACGGTGGTCATGGGTTTGCGGACGGTCAAAGTGATGGCGTTGAGTTTTTCGCTGGTGCAGCGGATCGGCGAGGACACGGCGGAAGGGTTCGACTACGAGAGGTACTGGAAGCGTTCGATCACGACGGCGGTGAGCAGTCACTTGTTGGCGGAAAAATGCGATCCTGCGGTTCGCGACGAAGCCTTCATCGCCGGATTGCTGACCGATCTGGGGATGCTCGCCGCGATTCGATGCGCCAAGGACGAATACCAGACGGTGGTGGACGAGTATAAGCAGGGTTATGAACCGATTCAGAAAATCGAGCAGCGGCATCTGGACAGCACCCATGCCGCCATAGGATCGCTCTTGCTCAAGCACTGGCATTTACCCGAGTATGTAGTCGTCGCTGTGGGGCATCACCACGATCCGGTCGCGCCCCCGCTCGACGAGTCGGGCCACATGCTGGGTCGATTGGTCTGGACCGCCGCACAAATTGCCGATCTTTTTTGTGAGAGCGTGGCGCTGTCCGCGATTGACAAAATTGCCCCCACCATCGTTGAGACTCTGAACGCCGGTCCCGGCGGTCCCCGAAGTGTTTTGACCGAAGTGGATGCCGAAACCATTTTGCGCCAGATCGACCAGCACGTGCGCGACACTGCCAAGCAGATTTCATTGCGGATTGCGGATATTTCGTCGTTCGACGAATTGCGCATGGCGGCGATGGCCCAGTTGGCCAACCTCAGCATGAGCGCCGAACTGGATCGGGCAGAGGCATCCCGGAGGGCTGATGCCGCCAAGAAAGAAGTTGAAACGCTGAGTCTTGAAAAACAACAGCTTACCCACCGCGCCGCCACGGACGGGCTGACCGGAATCGCCAACCGAAAAGCGTTCGACGACACATTGGCCGAATGGATTATGCGGGGGATTCAGAACAACCAGTCCATCGGGCTGATCATGCTTGATCTGGATCATTTCAAGAAAATCAACGATACCTATGGTCACTTGTTCGGCGACGAGGTGCTCAAGGTGATTGCCGCATCGCTCCGGCGGTTCGCGGACGGGTCGTCTCGATATGCGGCGCGTTATGGTGGGGAGGAATTCGCCGTCATCGGATTGAATTTGACCCTGCGACAAATGACGGAACTCGCCGAATCGATTCGCCGCGACGTCCTCAAGATTGAGCTGCGATACGGGACACAACTCATTCGGATTACGACGAGTCTGGGGGTGGCGCTGGCGGACCCGAAGCAAGGCGACATCAGTTCCGAATGGTTGATCGAACAAGCGGATCGGGCACTGTTGCGCGCCAAGCAAACCGGCCGGAACCGAACCGCCGTGGTCAAGTAGAGGTATGCTTTTCGGAATTGGAACCCGTAGTGCGTCATCGCTGAAATAGCGAGGGATGACTAGGAAGGTTTTTTCGCGCCGCCCTTCGGGCGTGCCGCTCAACGGAGTACATCGGTCGAATCATCACCCGCACCGATCGCCGTGACCATTCACTGGGCGGGGGTTACAAGACAGAGTCGTAGAGCGAGTTCGGCACCTGTGGCGGCATCGCGTCCGTAGCCGTCGGCGCCGATTTTTTTTGCATAATCCTCGGTCACTGGAGCGCCGCCGATCATGATTTTCGGAGGATGCGGCAGCGTTTCGCGAAGGGCCCTGATGGTCGCTTCCATCATGGGCATGGTGGTGGTCAGCAGTGCGCTGAGGCCCACCATGTCATAAAATCGTTCTCGGCAGGACTGCACGAATCGCTCCGGTGGAACATCCACACCGAGATCGACGACTTCAAAGCCGGCACCTTCCAGCATGGTAGCGACGAGGTTTTTCCCAATGTCGTGAAGATCGCCTTTGACGGTTCCCATCAGGGCGATGGCGCGGGGTTTGACTCCCGCTCGTTGCAGGTGGGGCTTGAGGAGTGTCAGAGCCGCTTTCATCGCTTCGGCTGCGATCAGGACCTCCGGGACAAAGTATTCCCCGTCGCGGAACAACCGCCCCACCTCGGACATCCCCGCCAATAAACCGTCATCAAGTATTTTCTTGGCGGAGTATCCTTCTGAGAGAGCCTGTTCAACCAATTTCGGGGTTTTTTGTTCGTCGCACTCGACCAGCGATTGTTTGATTTGCGCAAGAATAGACATGGTCATCTCCACCCTCATTGCTCGCCACGTGGGTGTGGTGCGCTCCATGAAATGTCGGAACGACTCGATCGGAAACGCTTGAACGAAATGTGAACTTCCGACACGGTCCGATATAATGATCGCCTGCTCAATGTTATCCATGGCCTGCTGAAGAATCAAATTGCTTAGTCGATCCCGGGGCGGGGTAAAGGCTTTCAGCGATGATGACGCCTGCACTTATGAAACAAAAAATTCCATGGAAATTCCGCATCGCGCGAGGTTTGTGGATAGGATGTGGATTGGTATTGATCGGGATGTCGGGATGTCATACCCCGATGCTGATGCCGGTTGCTCCAATAGAAATCAGCAAAGGGTCCGACGGGACCATTGAGCGGCGTTACGACAGCGACGGGGATCGACGAATCGATTACGTCGAGCGACTCGGTACGGATGGTCGGGTTGCGGCGATTCGGGTGGACATGAATCGGAACGGGACGCTCGACGACGTGCTTCTCGATCAGATCAAGCAATCGGATTGCCGGCATCTGGTCATATTACTCGACAGTATTCCCTTTGATATCGTGAAAGAATGCCGGGAGCAGGGTCGGTTTAGGTTTTTTCATCCGCCCAGCCGTTTGATCAGCACGTTTCCGGCTGTTACCGATGTGGCTATTTCAGAATTCATGAATTTGAATCCCATCGCCGGCGTTGAAGTATCCTATTACGACGGTCAGCGTCTGACGCCCGGATGGGGTTCCTATGTTCGAGAGGACAATTCCGGCTGGTTGTCCCGATTTGATCACTATGTCGATTACGACAAGCACGGTTTTATCTATTATTGGCCGCAATCGTGGTTGATGCACGAACTCTGGATGATCCAGCAGGGATTCCTGCCGGCTGAAGCGGATCGGGTTTTTTGGGCCTATATCGTCAGCACGTCCGCCGAGGGGGCACAGTACGGCGAAAACGGTCACCGGGAATCCTTGTTGGCGGTCGATCGGTTGTGCCAAATGCTCATGATGCAGACGCAGGGCAAATTGCAAATCACGTTGCTGTCTGATCACGGGCAGGACACGCGACCCTATCAGTATGTGGATTTTGGAAATTCCGTTGAACGGCTGGGGTATCGCGTGGTGGAGCGGATCGAGCGGCCCGGTGACGTCGTGCTGCCCGCATTTGCCGTCGTCAGTTACGCCGGAATTTACACGAACGAACCCCAGCGCGTGGCAAAAGACGTGGTGGGTTTAGAGTGCGTGGATTTGGCGATGTACCGCAATGGTGAGGATGAGGTGGTCGTGGTCGGTCGGTCGGGGCAGGCAAGAATCACGCGGCGCGACGATCGTTACCGTTATCAAATGGAGTCCGGAGACCCATTGGTGATGGGGGATATTTTGCAGCGTTTTCGGTCCACGGGGGTGATGGATGAGCCGGGTTTTGTGGACGACAAAAGTTGGGAGGAAGCCACGGCGGATCATGTATATCCCGACGCCGTGCATCGGATTTGGCGGGCGTTTCATGGTTTGGTTCGTTATCCGCCCGACGTGCTCGTTTCGTTGAAGGACGGCTGGTATTGCGGCAGCTGGACGATGGACAAGATGATCCGGCTTCACGCAGTTCACGGTTCGCTGACTTCTCGTGGTTCGGTCGGGTTCGTCATGAGCACCGCCGGTTCCCTGCCGCCATCCGTTCGCATCGAGTCGCTTCAAACAGAGCTCGACCGTCTGGGATTCCCCGCGCATCGCCGCCCTGAACCGGAATAAAGAACCACCCCCAAAATGCGATGATGAATCACCACGAAAGGTGATTATCCTTCCATGGGATGATCGTTTTGAAACGACGATCACGTTGGAGGCGGATTACGGCGCGACTGTACAGAGAATATGTTCTCCTGCTATCATATTGGCAGTATGAAGCTGTGATTCGCCGGAAATGATCGTGCCAAGGATCACGATCGGATGTGATGATTTTTATGAATTCGACTGATCGAATGACGCCGCAGTTAATGCAGGACTCTGATCGTTCGGAGGTTCGGGATTTCATCGCGCAACAATGGCATGCGCCGTTTATCGTCGTCAAAGAAAAAATTTATTCTCCGCATGAATGCGAGGGATTCCTCATCCGGCAAGACGGTCGAATCGCGGCGCTGATCACCTATCAGCAACAGAAGGATTCCATTCTGCTGCTGACGGTCAACAAAATCGAGTCCATCGAGGGAATCGGAACGTCGCTCGTGTTGATGTTGATCGACGAAGCCCGCAAGCGAAACGTCCATCGCATCTGGCTGACGACCACCAACGACAACCTGCATGCCATGTGGTTTTACCAGCGACTGGGATTCCGAATCGCCACGATTTATCGCGACGCGATGGCCGAAGCAAGAAAAACACTCAAACCCCAGATTCCGGAATACGGCCCCAACGGTTTGCCCATCCAGGACGAAATCGAAATGGAACTCGTGATCAAGCCTTACCTCTAGGAAATTTGAAGGATGAATTCGGAAAACGGCAAATTGAATTTCGACTTTCTGCGCCGAGGCCGGACGTGCTTTGCGCTGGCAGTGCTGCTGGGGATCGTCGGATCCTGGGTTGGTTGCGGCCCGAACGAGGGACGCGAAAAGATATTTCTTCCGAAGGATCGCGCCATCGAAATCGTCAACACCAACAACGAAGTGTTCCATCACGATGCGCAGGGATCGCCGGTGAGAGTTTATTTCAAGGGTCGCTGGTCCGGCTGGTGGACGGAATCCGATGGTACGGTTCGACATGGGGACGGCGGGTTTTGGATGACCCTGGTGTGGCCGACTCGAATTTGCCTGTCGGCGGATATGAAGCCCGTCGTGGATAAATTGTTCGAAGTCGGTTGCAACGAGGACGAATGTTGGTTTTGGCGGCAGCACGAAGCCGACGAGTTGGTCATCGGTTCTCGCGATGAAGTCGAACAAACGAACGGCGCTGAATGGCCCATCCGACCCGATGCGTTTCTCGAAGCCATCGGAATCCAGTGGATCAATCCTGACGATCGCGGTTGGGAGGCGGCCCGATATCGAGTGGACCCGGATTCGCACCAATTGATCTATGAGGAACTTCACGAGGGGCAACCGGTCATCGTCAAGGAATACTGGCTCGGTCGTTCCCCGCCGAACCTGATCAATCGTGTGGTGTATCGCCAACCCGACGGGCAGGAATTCATGAACGTACAACTGTCAAACTATCGCCCGATTTCGGCCGGTGGTTCCCTGCTCGCGCGAACGATCGTTGTGGATTGTCCGCTGGCGAAGCATCATCTGCAATTGGAACTGTCGGACTCGGACGGGGACCGACCGTTGCCGCGGTTTTATTCGGACGTCGATCATTTCATGTTTCGCTCACCGATCGATCGCCCGGCGATCAATCCGCAATGTGTCGCGCCCAAAAACATCATTCATCTCCAGGATCTCCGCCGCTCAAAGGCGGTTGACTGATCACTGCACACCTACCAGAAGCATCTTCGCCCTCTCTGAAATTTCCATTCTCATGTGCCGGCCGCGCGATTGACGGTCTGATAAACTTCCGTTGACGCAGGGTAAACCCTTCTAAATCGCTTGTTTCTGATGATTTTGAAAAAGTGCGCCCCATAACAACAAAACCATTTGCCTCGCATAGAGTTAAATGCTATCTTTGGGTTGTACAATTCAGTCGTTCGGAGGGGCTCACCCGTCCTGCACTCGATGTTGACGGATGGGGCTTTCTCTATTACATCCAACACATTTGAAACAGCAGCCCGCAACGGCGAGTTCGGGCGTTTAATCGGTTGATGCACAATGCTCGGGGATCGTCCCCGGTGCTTGACGTGCATCGTCCGCCATTCCGATGAAGGAATGGTTTTTCGCTTTTCCTCAAGGAGGGAATAAGCATGTTGACTCAACTGACCAAAGTCTGCATCGGAAACCTGCCCTGCAAAGTGTGGCTTGTGATTGGTGTGTGGGTGGCTGCCTGTATGTAATCCCAACCGATCCAGCCGCGAGCGATTGTGAAGCGAATCCTTTTTACAACGAAAACACACGCGACGCCCTGGGCGTCATGATTTCACGAAACCTGTCCCTTTTCATCGGCGAGTACCTCATCCACTGACCCGGATGGGGTACTGTCGTTTCCGGACACCATTCACCTCCCAAATGCCGACCCATCATTTATTTTCAGCGGATGGACTAACGTCCGGTTGGGCGTTTCACAAGCGGGGTCGGGTCGGTAAAATATCAGCGCCATGAGCCGACGTCCCTTCCTTGATCAATTGCTCGTTTGGCCCGCCAAACTCCACGCCCAACGCGTGTTGCGGCGTTTCTATCGTGCTGCCCAAAATGCAACCCGAGTGCAGGATGAAGTTCTGATCGACAAAATTCATCGCAACGCCGACAGCGATTACGGACGCCGCCACGGTTTCCATCAGATTCGCAACTACGAAGATTTCATACGGCAAGTTCCCGTTCAGACCTACGACGATTTCGAACCGTACATCCAGCGGTTGTGCCGGGGCGAACATTCGGCATTGTTCGGCGGCGGGCAGCGCGTTCGCATGTTTGCTCTCACCAGCGGCACCAGTGCTACGCCGAAGTACATCCCCGTCACCGATACCTTTTTGAAGGAATTGCGCGCGGGCTGGAATGCGTTCGGCGTCAAAGCCCTGCTCGATCATCCGGGTTGGTTCCTCAAGCCCATCGTTCAGGTCGCCTCCCGAATGGACGAACAAACCACGGAAGGGGGAATCCCCTGCGGTGCGGTCAGCGGTCTGATGGCCGCCACTCAAAAACCTCTCGTCCGCCGCTATTATCTCACCCCACCCTGCGTCGCCTACATCGAAGATTCCGCCGCTCGATATTACACGATCATGCGGCTTGCAATGATGGAACAGGAGATTGCATTTCTCGTTACCGCCAACCCATCGACACAATTGAAACTCGCCCGAACCGCCGAGGAATCCGCCGAATCTCTCATCCGCGATATTCATGACGGAACTTTGCAACACGATCTCGACGTCCCGCCTGCCGTGAGGAAGGAACTGGCACATCGACTTCGACCCGATTCCGTCCGCGCGAGACAGTTGCAATCTATTCTGGACCGCGAGGGTCATCTGCGTCCCCGGCATTACTGGCGGCTGGGTTTCATCTGCAACTGGATGGGGGGCACTCTGGGATTGTATCTTCGTGACTTTCCACGATATTTCGGCGACGTGCCGGTTCGTGACATCGGCCTGATTGCCAGTGAGGGACGCATGTCCATCCCCGTGTCCGACGGAACCCCCGCCGGCATCCTCGAGGTCACCAGCCATTTTTACGAATTCATCCCTGTCGATCAGATCGACCATCCCCATCCCGACTGCCTCCGATGCCGCGAAGTCGAAATCGGCAAGGAATACTTCATCGTCCTCACCAATTCCGCAGGCCTGTACCGCTATTCGATCGGCGATCTGGTTCGCGTCACCGGTTTTGAAGGTCAGGCTCCGATCATCGAGTTCCTGAGCAAGGGCGCACACACCTGCTCTCTGACCGGCGAAAAACTGACCGAAAAACAAGTCACCGACGTGGTCAACTCCGTCGCACGCGAACAGTCATTTCCGATCAGCAGTTACCTGTGCGCGCCGCAGTGGGGCGATCCACCCGGCTACATGTTGCACCTTGATCTCTCGCACACTCCGGAAAAATTCCGTCTGGACCAGATGATTACAGCCGTCGAGCAACGATTGGGTGAAATCAACATCGAGTACGCCTCCAAACGAAAAACTTTGCGGTTGGCCCCGCTGCGCTACAACGTTCTACCCCACGGCTTTCTCGAACAAAGGGATCAAAATACGTCTGTCCGTTTTCGTCGTAACAACGAACAATACAAGCATCAATTTCTGTTCACCCAACCCGGACAGGACGCGGAGTTCCCGCAGCGTGACAAATTCGAAATGACGAATCCCGGCGCGGCTGGAAAACAGCGCTGACGGAAAAAACGAACGCGAGACCCTCGTGGGGGTCCTTTTGTGGTGTGTTGAAGAACCGCGATGGACTGAGGCAATGTTGTAGCGATGGCTGCTCCCGTCACCTTTATCACTTCCGAACCGCGATTGCGATGGATCGGCATTACCTTGCTTCTCGCATGGAGTATCGGGTTTGTTCATCAACAGATTACCGTGAAGGGTCTGGTAATCGATCGGGAGGTGGTGATTGGCAGGGATTTCAAGGCGTTTTATCTGGCGGGTCGGATAGTTCTAAATGGCGAGGGGAAACAACTGTATGGGCTGGATCAGCAATGGAGAACCCAGACGGAGATTCTTGGGTCACAGGAAGGGTTGGCTTATTTCGTCAATCCCGCACCCGTGGCGGTTCTGTATAGCCTGCCGGCGCGACTTCCCTATCGTGTCGCGTATTATCTGCAGATTGGTCTGATGTTGGTCTGTTGGGTGGGGGGGACGTGGTTTCTCAGAGAATCCATCTCCTGGGTGAAAAGGAACTGGTGGACCATCGTCATTCTAGGCGCTGTTTATCTGCCCATGATGCATACGATCCTCGGTGGGCAAAACGCGGCGCTGACATTTTTTCTGCTGTCATGGGCGTATTTCGGTGTGACGACCCAGCGTCAATGGGCTGCGGGTGTGGCGCTGGGACTCTTGCTGTACAAACCCCAATATGCGTTGCCGTTTCTGGGGTTGCTGCTTCTTCGTCGTCAGGGGATCACGGTTTTGACGGCTGGTGTGATCGGAGCATGGTGGTATGTATTGGGGGGAATTTATTGCGGCTGGGATTGGCCGCTGCAGATGTGGACGGCGTTGCATGAGGTTTATCGTCCCAACGAACGGTTGGCCAGTGGTGGGTTGCATATTTCGATTCTGGAAGTTTTGGATTACACCGTGATTCGCAACGCCCCTTTGCTTCAAACGTGGATTACGATCCTGGCGTATTTGCTCGTCGTAGGGATCGTCGGATATCTGATCTGGTGCTGGAGCAAGGTTCGAATTCCATTTCGTGACAGCGGCATCGGGGTGGATTCTCGCCTGAATTTATGCTGGGCGATGACGGTCGCGGCGATTTTGCTTATCAGTCCGCACACCCAATACTACGAATCGGCGCTGCTGGTTCTGCCGGCGTTGCTGATCCTCGATCTTTACGTTCGGCACGACATCCCCGTTGGTTCCGGCGTTCGGCTGGGATTGATGCTGGTGTTTGTAGCCGTGGGGTTCCGGTCTGCCTCGACGTACATTCACTTTCAACCCCTGATGCTGATTCCGGCGTGGATCATGGTCTGGTCGGCAAGACTCATGAAGCACGATTCTGAATTCAAAAAAATTCCAAATCCAGAAGAATGACCCGTATAATGTCCGTTATCGTTTGCCCCTGCGCTCAGTGGAGGCATGGAGCGGAAGAAAACCTTCCCAACCTGTTCCTGCAAGTGGGCGTTGGGCATATAGTGAGTGAAGAGGGGAAAAAGAGGGAGGCAGAAGTCTTTGAGATGAAGACTTCTGTCCCCTTGGTGGTTTTCGAACCTGTAATTCTTTGCTGGTTTCTTGATCCTCTGTCTGGATTCAGGCTTCGGGGCCCCTTGAGCCATCGACTCTCCACGAATGCGAGAGGACAAGTCAGCGATCTTACGGGCATTGTGTGCCGATCCTCGCGACGAATGGATCAATGTCAGCAAACGTCACGTTACCGTCGCTGTTGGTGTCGGCATTGAGCCAAGGACAATTCGGATGATTCTGTTCCCACGCCGTCTGCCCGCCTAGGGCCGCCACGAACAGATCGATGTCAGCAAGAGTGATCCTGCCGTCGCAGTTCATGTCGCCGATGCACGCGGGAGGCACAACGACGAATTCATCCGCGCCCATGTCCACGCGAGCCACGCCATCCCCATTGCCGTCGATCGCACGCGGGTCACCGTCGATGTCGGTTTCACCGGGTGACGGAAGATAGTATGGATCCCCGGCATCAATACAGGGCGAACCCCGTAGCAGATGGAAATCACCACCGGAAAAATTCACAAACAGCGGATCGGCATTGATATTCCCCCCGCCGTCGATGCCTCCGACGGACCACGTCGGGATGCCGCCCTGCACGTCACTGTATGATATCGTGACGATAGATGATACGCCTTGCTCAAGCTGAGGATTATAGGAAGCGATATTTCCCCATATAATACAACCCTTCAGGAAAGTACTACTGTTGTTGTCGCTGTAGATTCCGCCTCCCTGGCTGTCTTGCGCGATATTTCCGGAAATCGTACTCTGGGAAATCGTTAAATTACTGTTGTCGCAATGGATTCCTCCGCCGATGCCCGAATTCCATGAATCAGCAACCGTATTTCCCGTAATCATACACTGGGTGATGGTTGGACTGCTGTCATAGCAGTCCAAGCCGCCTCCAAAGCGCGTCGCAAAATTTCCTGATATTTTGCAGCGGGTGATGGTGGGGCTGCTGTTATCGCAGACAATGCCGCCGCCACCGGTACTGGAAGAATTTCCTGATATCGTACACTGGGTGATGGTGGGGGAGCTGCCTAATTCGCAATAGATTCCACCGCCGCCGGAAAAGCTCCAGTTTTCAGAGATCGTACACTGAACAATCATGGGGCTGCTGTATTCCATGCAATGGATTCCACCGTCGTTATTTCCGGAGATCGTACAGCGGGTGATCGTCGGGCTGCTGTAGTTTCTGCAGAAGATGCTGCCGAAATCGTTTTGCCCCTTTTTGATCGTGAAACCGTCCACGACGCAGTAACGCGTTTCGCGGGTGTGAAAATCAAAACCGCGTCCGCTGTACAGACAATCAATGATGCACGTTCCTGTGCCCTCACACTGCAGCGCAATGGTTTTACCGCGAAAATCCAGATTCTTGTTGCCCGCGCCGGTGTAGGTTCCCGGAGCCACACGAATCGTCGTGAAGCCATCTTCGGAAGAAGCGTCAAGAGCCGCCTGAATCGTGGAATAATCCGCCGGAACACGAATCTCATGATTGCACTCGTCCGGAATTCCGTTCTGGTCGGAATCCTGACTGGTCCCGGCGGCAATGTCGCAGGAATCGGCAATATCGTTTTCGTTGCAATCAAGTTCGCATTCGTCCGGTGTGTCGTTCCCATTGCAATCAAGGCTGGTTCCATCAAGGATGTCCTGATGGTCGGATATCCCGTTGTGGTTGCAGTCTTCGTACGGATATTCATCCAATCCCATATCTACACGACCATTCATGATGCGCGGCTGTCCGTCGATATCGGTTTCTCCGGGGGCTGGAAGATAGTATGGATCCCCGGCATCTCTACAGGGTGAACCCGACGTGAGGTGATAATCATGATTGCTCGCATCGACAAACAATGGATCGGCATCAATAATGCCGTATCCATAGCTCCACCCTCCCTGCACATCACAGTACAAGACGGTAACATATGATGATGATCCTCCCGGTCCGATCTGCGCATAGTTGGGGAAGTTTAATGATTGATTATTCCAGAAAATACAGCTGTGGATGTATGAGCCGCCGCTACGGCAATAGAATCCACCGCCACCGTAAACAGTGGAATTCTCCATGATCGTACATAGGGTGATCGTGGGGTAGCTGTTGAATTCGCAATAGACTCCTCCTCCCTGATTAGTAGTCGAGTTTTCTGCAATCGAGCATTGGGAGATGGCGGGGTTGCTGTTATCGTAGCAAGATATTCCCCCGCCATAAGTAGCGAAGTTTCCAGAGATGGTACATCGGGAAATGGCAGGGTTGCTGTCAAAGTAGCAGAATACTCCACCTCCGAATCCGTCTCCGTAGCTGCCCGAAGCAGTATTTCCAGAGATCGTACACCTGGAGATGACAGGATTGCTGTAGGTGTGACAGTATATTCCACCGCCATCGTTGGAAGAGGAGTTTCCAGAGATAACACATTGTGAGATGGTCGGGCTACTGTCGAAACAGAATATACCACCGCCATTGCCGCCGGAGTTAGCTGAATTCTGCGAGATGATGCAATGGGTGATGACCGGACTGCTCGATTCGCAGTATATTCCACCGCCCTCAGCATTGCTGGTGGCGCACTGGGTGATGGTACATCTGTTGATGGTCGGATTGCTGTTGTTGTCGCAGAAAATCCCACCACCGCCGGCTCCTCCCGGATTTCTTCCTTCGGTAATCTTAAAACCATCCACGATGGAAGCATTCGCCTCGCCGTAGTGAAAATAGAATCCTCGTCCGGATTGCTCACAATCGATAATGCATTCACCCGCCTCTTCGCATCGCAGTTCGATCGCCCTGCCGTGAAATTGCAGATTCTTGTTTCCAAAACCGGTATAGGTTCCCCGAGCGACCAGCACGGTATCACCAGCTATTGCAGCATCCAGACCCGCCTGAATCGTGGCATAGTCACCGGGCACATGGATGACGTTCGCCATCGTCTCTCCCACATCCTGCACCGCAATTACAGGGGATTCCGCTACTGTCTGTCCATCCACCACGAAATCCAACGTCGCCCCGACAGTTTGTTCGCTTGCAGGGTCCGGCACGTTCGCCAAACTCCAGGTCGGAACCACCAGCAAGCCGACAACCAGCAATAACGCGCTCTTCGCCTTCATGTTCATGTCTCCTTGTCTCAAGAAATGATTTTGTGTTCTTTTATTCTCATCCGGTCTTGCACCAACCCGGATGCGATTCGTAATACCAGTAAACCGCGGATCGGGAACAGGAATCTTCAGATCGACGACTCTCGTTTCCCGAATGGATCGTTCCTCTATTTCAGGCTAAATCATGCTGTTGAATTCCGGTGGCGTACCGCACTTGGACTCTCCGCCGGGATTCGGGATGAAGCGCAGTACTGACGCATCGCGTATGACACGCCAATAAAGGTTATCGGATAATATTAATCCGAGACCGCAGAAGAAAAACACCCACTCCAATTTTCTCTAACTCATTCTTTTGAGGTAGATTATCAACACGCTTGTCGCATTCCCTTGGGGGGTGAAAATCCGGCAACGAAGGAAGACCTTGCTTTTCCAAAACGAGAAGTGCCGGTTAGTAGAACACCGTGATGATGAGGTGGGGTTCGGAGGTTTTGCCTTCGACGATGCCGACCTGCGTCGTGGAAGATTTGATCTCGATCTCGGGATTTTGATCCACCCAGTCGTTGATTTGGTCTTCCATGAATTTGAGCGCGGCGTCGGTCAGTTTGGCGTGAAATATCCGGCAGCGCAGCGAGCCTTTGTTGTCGCGGTTGAGATGCCGTTTGTAGGCATGGTGCTCGGTCATTCCGGCGCCCAGTCCCCCTGATGCAAACGTGGTGATTTTGTGCGCGGATTTTGCGGGAGCATCTTCCGCGATCGGCTGGTCCATCAGAATTGGCGCCGCCTCCACCGGAGGTGGGGCCGCCTGAGCGATTCCGGTCGGGCCCGTGGGGGCCGGTTGAGCGAGTAACGCCGGCGGAGCTCCCCGATGCTCCTCCATCGGTCGGGACGCCGCGACGGCGGACGGATTAGCAAATTCGTTCGGGTCGATGGTGACCTGGCTTTGCTGATGGCCCCGGTAACACATGGCGCACAATAATTTTCCGCCCCATACGCCGGCTTTATGCGTTCGGACGTGTTCCGGATAAATGTTCGCGCCGCATTCTTCACACGATTTGACTTCGGTATCCGCCATGATTCGATCCTTTGATCAGTTCCCGTTGAATGGAACCTTAAGATATGAACATCCTCGAGTTTAGTTTAACCGGATCAACCACCAAACGTCAAACCGCTTGGTCGTGCTTAATGAGGCAACGACGACAGTTCCTTCATAATGCTGACGCTGGCGGAGCACCCGATACGATCCGCCCCGGCTTCGATCATTGCTCTCGCCGTCGCCCAGTCCCGAATCCCCCCTGCGGATTTGATTTTCATCGGGCCGCAGTGCTGTTTGAGCAGGCGAACCGTCGCCGGAGTAGCTCCTCCGCGGGGATGAAAGCCGGTCGAAGTTTTGACGAAATCCGCTTGGGCCTCGCGGCAGCAACGGCACGCTTCGATCGTCTGCAATTCGGACAATACCGCCGTCTCCAAAATCACTTTCAGCACGTGTCGATTGGAGGTGGAATGAACGACCTGCGCCACGGCGGCGATATCATCCCGAACGCGCGAAAATTCCCCGCTCAGCACGCTTCCAAGATGAACTACCATGTCGATCTCGGTGGCGCCGTCGTCAATCGCCCGCCGGGTCTCATCCACTTTGATGATCGTGGAGTGGGCGCCCAGCGGGAAACCCGTCACGCAGCACGCCACGGTTTCGGAGCCTTGTAATCGGCGGTTGATTTGCGGCACAAAGACCGGATTGGCGCACACGGAATAGAATTGGTGTTGGATGGCTTCGTCGCACAAGCGGTCGATCTGCTGCGAAGTCGCCTCCGGTTTCAACAACGTATGGTCGATCATTCGCGCCAATTCCAACGGCGTCATGATGGTGTCTTCTTAACAAAAAAAAGCCGTCCACCGGTTCGTTATGGTCCGGTGGACGGCAGAATACCACACAACGGGTTACGAGGCTAACACGGGAGCAATTCGCTCAATCGTCCTCCTATGGTTTCTTTGGGGCGGGAGGTGTCGGAGGATTTTGGGGTTCGCTCGGAGCCGCTCCCGCGGGCGGTGTTTTTTCGCCGGCTTCCTTTGCTTTCAACAGTCGATCCAATCGCTTCTGAACGAGCGATTCCACGTCGGTGCGATCTTTCTGAAGTTTCTCGCGCTGTTTGTCGAGGCGTTTTTGCAGCGCCTGCAATTTCAGATCCTCAGCTTTGAACTCCTGCTCGATGTGTTGACGAACGAGGGGTACAATCTCGTCCTTGATCTTGCCCTGTTCCGGAGAATCGGCGGGCAAATCACGGTACGCCCGAACCTTCTTGAAGATTTCACCCTGCGTCAGCAAGGCGTCGGTCAAAGCTCCTTCGAGTTCGGTATTGCCGTCCTTCTCCGCCCTGATGCACTCGGACAGTTGCTTCCCGAATCGGGCGTGCAAAAATCCACGGGCGTGGTCCGGACCTGCGGGTCCGTTCTTACCGGCATCAAACATTTCCTGAAGTTTGGGATGCTTGTCGAGATACTCGCGGATTTCCTCAGGAGTGAATTGCATCAAACCCGGGCCTTCAAAATTTCCTTCTCCCGATTCCATCCCTTCGGGCCCGCCCTGGCCATGACGCCCGCGACCGCCGGGCTGATCCGTCTCCATCCGCTTGCGCAATTGCATCAACCGTTTGAGCCGTGGACTGTCGGGGTCCTGCGCCTGCAAGCGTTCGATTTCTCGATCAATTTCCTCGGGACTTCGCTGCCGCTCGGCCGGAGGTGGAGGCGCCGGGGGTGGCGTCGGTTGATCTTTCGCACCCGCAGGAGGTGGCGCCGGTTGAGCCGACACCTGCGCCGCCCAGATGCTCATTCCGATTACGCCGACAACCATACCACTACATAACCATGTCCTTCGCTTCATTTTTCATACTCCTTGAATAACGGATTCTTCACTGAAATTTTCAAAATACAACGGAGACAATTGCTTGATCTCATCGGGCAGACGTTCAAATTCCTGATCGGTACCGTACCTCAGAGAATCGCGCAAAAGGGATCGCGCTTCCAGCAGATCGAGTTCGGCTTCGATATCTGTCAGTTCGGGAGAAAGTGCCGCCAACGTCGGAAACGATTCACTGCTTTCATTTACGGCTACGATCGTGGACTTCGGCGTTCGCAGCGACGCTTCCCACATCAGCACCAGACACGCCGCCGCAGCCAAGAGCCATGGATACAAACGAACAATGCGAAAACTCCCGCGCCGATCCCGATCGATCCGATGCTCAGCCAATTCCTGTCGAACCCTCGATTTCAATCGGTTCCGCAAGGCGTCCGAAATTCCGGCGCTTTGGGATTCACTATCGCCGATCGGCGGCGCCTGCAGAATTTCCGCCCGAACGTTTTGCCTGATTCGATCGACAAGTTCGACCGATGGTTTGGGATGATCAAGCCGACCAAACCAACCTTCCAGCTCCGGCAACGAACGAGATGGTTCATTCGAAGACGTCATTCCGGTCCCTCGATCCATTCACGCAATTTCGCCAGACCTCGATGCGACCGCGCCAAGGCGGTTCCCAGCGGAGTTCCCATGATTCGGGCCACTTCATCAAATGACAGTTCCGAAAAATGCCGCATGACAATCACCTCGCGCTCCGCCAGTGGAAGTCGCGCCAGTGCGGTTCTCAACACATCGCAACGTTCCTTTTGCTCCAGCGGCCCCGACGGCGCATCTTCTCGACCCTCCAGAACATCTGCCCAGCGACTTTCATCTGCCGGTTCGGACTCATCCCCTTCGATGCCTGTGACTTCCTTTGATCGTTGACGACGCCGAATCCAGTCCCGAAAAAGATTCGCCGCCACACAAAACACAAAAGCATCGAAGCGATCTCGGTGTCGATAATCCCGAATCCCCCGAACCAGTTTGATAAAAAATTCCTGCAGAAGGTCTTCCGATTCGCTTTCGGATCCGGTCAGGCGGATGAAGTAGCCGTACAGACGATCCGCGTAGGCATCGATGAGTCGGTCAAAGCACTCCGCATCACCCGCCTGCGCGCCCGCGATCCACGCCGCTAACTCCGATGAAGTCACCATCTGCTGATTCATTAAACGTTTGCCCCCGTCGCTTATTGCGTCAAACCCGAAAATTGCCCTTAGCGTCTATTTCTATTATCCCCCTCCCTCTCAGGGACAAGATTTCTCGTCATTGATTTAACTCACAGCCTTTCGCAATTGTAGTCGGACGTGATAGGGGACCAATTTTGCCCCTACCCAGCGTCGGACTCGTGACAGCGTTCTGACCCATGCCGGTAAGCCATTGAGCCCTCCACCAAAAGAGGACTGCTGTCCGAAAAATCGTTCTATAGACATCCGCTCTCGATAGACATATCCT
>CAIVHJ010000202.1 GCA_903905665.1 uncultured Phycisphaerales bacterium | reverse complement strand
GATTTCGTGATGTTGTTAAATGACAAACTGTTTGCATCGAACTTTATTCGCTCGATGTCCTGTTCACTGCAACAGAACACTTCCATGGCTCATCAGGCGAATAGGGGTGTAGGGTTGAAAAAAAAGGACATGCTGCTTTCATCCGGAGTTGTGTCTAACGCAATTCCAGAACAGAGAAAACAGCATGTCGCAGAGTCTTTTGTACCACGCTTTTGGCGTTCGTGGCTACCGATACGTGTCCACCCGTTTTGAGCGGGGCGAAATGATTGTTCATGTCGAATTACCACGAGAATCCTTGCGCTGTGCGGCTTGTGGTTCGGCCAAGGTTCATGTGAACGAAAAGTTTCTGCGGCAATGGCGGAGTGTTCCCGTAGGATCAAAACCCGTGTTCATCGAAATGAATGTTCCGAAGGTCGAATGTCAGTCGTGCGGAACACGTCGGCGTGTGGAAATCGCGTTTGCAGACCAGAGGCGTCGTCACACTCGCAGCTTCGAACGGTATGTCATCGAATTGCTGACGTTCATGACACCGATCGATGTGTCCCGTCATTTGGGAATCTCGTGGGACTTGGCCAACGACATCCAGAAACGTCGGCTACAGCGGCGTTTTGCAAAGCCGAAATTGAAACAACTGCGTCGGATCGCCATTGATGAAATCCACCTGGGAAAACGTCACCGATTCATCACACTCGTGTTGGATCTGGACACCGGTGCGGTGGTGTTCGTGTGCCAGGGAAAAGGAGCGGACGCATTAAAACCCTTCTGGAAACGACTCAAAGCCTCAGGTGCGAAGATTCAGGCGGTTGCGACGGACATGTCACCAGCCTTCCGGTCGGCTGTTCTGGATCATCTGCCCAAGGCGGCGCTTGTCTTTGATCGCTTTCACATCATGAAGCTGCTCAATGAGAAACTGACGGAACTGCGGCGACAGTTGTACAGGGAAGCCGAAGGACCTTTGGGCAAAGACGTCCTGAAGGGGATTCGATGGCTACTGCTGAAGAACCGGGAGAACCTCGACCCCTCTAAAGACGAGCATCGCCGCCTGGAAGAAGCATTGCAATTAAACCGCCCTCTGGCGATTGCGTACTACCTGAAAGACGACCTGCGGCGGTTCTGGGAGCAGGAGGACTTTGTGGCCGCTTTTGAGTTCCTCGATGATTGGTGTGCGAGAGCGCAGGCGTCGCGAATTCGCATTCTCCAAAAGTTCGCCAACACATTATTGGGACATCGCAGTGGGCTCCTGGCTTGGTATCAACACCCCATCTCCACCGGACCCTTGGAAGGCGTCAACAATAAAATCAAACTCCTCCAACGACGTGCCTACGGTTATCGTGATCTCGAACTTTTCCGACTCAGGATTTACTCACTCCACGAAACTCGTTTTGAACTCGTTGGTTAACCACTACACCACTATTTGCCTGAAGAACCCATTTTTGTTCAAATCTTTCTCGTCCTTAACGTATCCGTCGATTGCGGTGGTTCCGTCGGGGTTGCGATTGAACATTCCAGGACGGATCTGGTCCCGAATGAACAGGCTTCGGTACTTCTCCATTCCGTTTGCAGTTTTGTAATATTCCGCCATCCGGCGACTTACCCGAGCCGTTAGTG
>CAIVHJ010000201.1 GCA_903905665.1 uncultured Phycisphaerales bacterium | reverse complement strand
TTTCGTGTGTCGAGTTGCCCGGGGTATCACGGCGAGTCGATCGTGTTGCGTATTTTGCGTCCTGAAAGTGTTCGGATTGGTATTCAGAAACTGGGTTTCATGGACGACGACTACGAAGCATTTCTGAAAATCATCAAGAAGCCCAACGGGATGTTCCTCGTGACCGGACCGACCGGAAGCGGAAAGACTACGACGCTGTACGCCGCCTTGCAGGAATTGAACCGCCCCGATCGCAAAATCATCACCGCCGAAGACCCGGTGGAATACAATTTCACCGGCATGAACCAGTGTCAGGTCAAGGAGGAGATCGGGTTGTCGTTTGCTCGAATTTTGCGTTCCATGTTGCGGCAGGCGCCCAACATCATTCTAGTGGGTGAGATTCGTGACCGCGAGGTGGGGGACGTGGCGATTCAGGCGGCGCTGACGGGGCACCTGGTGTTCAGCACGCTTCATACCAACGACGCGCCGAGTGCGATTACCCGTTTGATCGACATGGGGATCAAGCCGTTTCTGGTGGCGAGTTCCATTCAGGCGATCATGGCGCAGCGGTTGATTCGGTTGATTTGTCCTGAATGCAAAGCCCCCGATCCCGAACCTGATCCGCGATTGATGGCCCTGCTGGGATTCACCAAGAAGGATTTGGAAGAGGCGGCGATCAGCAAGGGCAGGGGATGCAATAAGTGCAACGGGACGGGGTATCGGGGTCGGTACGGGATTTTTGAGATGCTTGTGATGAACAACGAGATTCGGGAATTGGCGTTCAATCGGGCGCCGGTGTCGCACATCCGACGGGCAGCCAGAGCCAGCGGGATGCGTAATTTGCTGGACGACGGCAAGCGGAAGATTTTATCGGGTGTGACGACCATGCATGAGGTGGCCACCGCCGCACAGGTGGAGGGTTTCGCGGAGACGGAATAAAGAATGATGAACGAGGAACGAAGGACAGGTTTCCGAAATAGATGACGAATTGTGATTTTCATTCATTTTTCATGTCCTTCACTCGAGACACAGGGTTATTTCTGAAAGGATCATGTTGTGGCAGGTCCGCATATTGATCGGTTGCTTGAGACGGTGATTAAGAAGAATGCGTCTGATTTGCATATTTCGGTCGGTCGGCCGCCGACCATCCGGCTTGACGGACGATTGCGGTCGCTCGAGACGAAGGTCCTCGAACCGGACGACAGCGTGGCGATGATGAAGGCGATCACTCCCGAGCGCAACCAGCAGGAGATTCAGGAAGAAGGGGGAACCGATTTCGGGTTCGCGTTCGGGGACCTCGGCCGGTTTCGTGTGTCCGTCTTCAAACAAAAAGGCAACATTTCGATCGTGTTGCGATTGATTCCTTACAAGTTGCTCAGCTTCGATGAAATCGGCCTGCCCAAAATCTGCAAGGCACTGTGTCGGCGTCCCCGGGGAATGTTTTTGGTGACGGGTCCGACGGGAAGCGGCAAGACCACGACGCTGGCGACGATGATTGATTACATCAATTCGAGTTTTGACCGCCACATCGTCACGGTCGAAGACCCGATCGAATACTATCACGGGCACAAGAAGTCGATCATCAACCAGCGGGAAGTCGGCAACGACGTACCGAGTTTTGCCGAGGCGCTTCGCCGCGTGTTGCGTATGGACCCCGACGTGATACTGGTCGGGGAATTGCGCGATTTGGAGACGATGGAATCCGCCATCACGGCGGCGGAAACCGGTCACCTGGTTTTCGGAACGTTGCACACGACCGGGTGTCAGGGAACCATCAACCGAATCATCGACGCGTTTCCGACGCATCAGCAGGATCAGATTCGCGTGCAGCTCTCGGTGTCGTTGATCGCCGTGCTGTCGCAGGCGTTGTGTCCGAGGGTGGGTCATGGACGTGTGGCGGCTTATGAGTTCATGGTGGTGACCCCGGCGATGGCGAACCTGATCCGCGAGAACAAGGTCTATCGAATCGACTCCAGTATTCAGACCGGAAAGAAGTTCGGGATGCAGTTGCTCGATGAGCATTTGTTCAAGCTGTTTTCCGAGGGAGTGATTTCGGGGGAGGAAGCGGTGGACAAGGCTCGCAACGCCGGTGAAATGCAGGACAAGATCGACGCGTTCCAGCGAGGCCAGACCTTGATGGAGCAGGAGCCCGGCAAGGAAGAAGAGACCATCATACTCCGGACGACCTAGTGAATTCCAGTATGAGGCACGTTGCGGAGTGGGTGATTGAAGGTGTGCAGGAGGAGACATGGCGGATACAAAAAACAAACCGACGATGCCGCCGATCGAGCAGCTTCGGGGTCGTCAGCTCGGCAGAATTCTGATCAAGATGCGTCGGGTGACGAGGCAACAGGTATCCGAGGCGCTGGAGATTCAGAAGAAGAAGCGCGGTCCGATCGGTCAGATTCTGGTCGAGTTGGGTTATATCACCGAAGAGGATTTGCAGTTGGCGCTGGCGGCTCAGGTCGGCATGAAGCCGGTCGATCTGGCGCGGATGGATTTGGCCCCGGAAGTCGTGGCGCGGATTCCCGCCCAGATGGCCCATACCTACAAGATTGTTCCGCTTGATTTCGATGCCAGCCGGAACACCCTGACGATCGCCGTGGCCAGTCCGGATAATTTTCAGGCCACCGACGACCTCAAGACGTTGTTGGGGGTTAACGTCAAAGCCCGTTTGAGCAACCGGCAGGACATTGACGAGGTGCTCAATCGCTACTATCCGGAGGAAAGCGGAGAATCGATTGCGAATTTGATTGAGACGATTGCACAGGACAAAATACTTCAGCAGTTTGAAGGCCGGGGGCAGTCGATCGATCTGGACGAATTGCGAGAGATGATGGATTCGGCGCCGGTGGTCCGTTTGCTGAACTTGGTGTTGTTGCAGGCGATCAAGGACAAAGCCTCCGATATTCACTTCGAGCCGTTCGAAGATGAATTCAAGATGCGGTACAGGATCGACGGGGTGCTTTATGAGATGGTGGCACCGGGAAAGCATATCGCCGTGGCGCTGGCGTCGAGAATCAAGGTCATGTCGAACCTTGACATCGCGGAGCGTCGGCTTCCTCAGGACGGTCGTATCGAACTGACGGTCGGGGGCAATCCCGTCGATTTGCGAGTAAGCGTTTTGCCGACGATGCACGGGGAAAGCGTGGTGCTGCGTGTTCTGGATCGAAGCAACGTTTCGTTGGACCTCGACAAACTGGGTTTCACGGCCGAAGACCTCCTCAAGTTTCGGCAGTTGATCCAAAAGCCCAACGGAATCGTCATCAACACGGGTCCGACCGGTTGCGGAAAGACGACGACGCTTTATTCGGCACTGAGCGAACTCAACAGTTCCGAAGTGAAGATTCTGACGGCGGAGGACCCCGTCGAATACGACATCGATGGTTTGATTCAATGCCAGATCAATGCAGATATCGGACTGACGTTCGGCCGTCTGCTGCGAAGTTTTTTGCGTCAAGACCCCGACATTGTCCTGATCGGTGAGATTCGCGACCTCGAAACCGCCCAAATTGCCGTGCAGGCTTCCTTGACCGGACACTTGGTGTTCACCACCCTTCATACGAACGACGCGCCTTCGGCGATTGCCCGGTTGCTGGATTTGGGAATGGAACCGTTTTTGATCACCGCGACGCTCGAAGCCATCGTGGCGCAAAGACTCGTGCGGCGGATTTGTCGCAACTGCAAGAGCGAGTTCACGCCGTCCGAGGATTTGTTGATGGAGTTGGACCTGAAACCGGAGGAAATGGCGGGTCGGACGTTTTATTACGGAAAAGGATGCGAATATTGCAATCACACGGGGTATCGGGGGCGACTGGCGATGTTTGAGATGATGACGATCAATGACGACCTTCGTGATCTGATCATGCGTCACTCCTCGACCAACCTTATCCGGCAGGAAGCCCTCAAGGCC
>CAIVHJ010000200.1 GCA_903905665.1 uncultured Phycisphaerales bacterium | reverse complement strand
TGCTTCCACCATGATTGTACCTCCTCGTTAAATGGAAAGAGTTTACTCCGTGTGGTCAAAATGACCGCGCTCCCTAGTCTCGACGCCCTTCATGGGATACGACGCGCCCTGCGTGATCCCGTGGTCGGCTGGGCGTATATCATAAACCGGTTCGCTCGCCATGCCACCATTATTTTTAAGAACCAATATTTTACACCCACGGCGTTCCGAATGGTTGCTCTTTGAATACAAAGAACTTATGAGCCCTGCCGCCGAAAACTTTGGGGTTTGTTTTTGCCGTTCAGGTCGGTTAAACTACCTTTGCTGCCTGTGAAATGTTGATCGAGCACTTTCCGCAGGCGGGCAATCGTGGGTAAACTGCGAAACCACAAAACCGATACTCCAGGCGGGTCGCCTGCAGCGTAATCGCTCCCAAATACAACACCCCCACAGGGGGTGAGAATGCCTGCAGGGGATGCGAATCCCTACAAGGGGCATGGCTCACACGTCAGGGTTTCCATGGACACGGTTCCTGAATGGAAAAAAATCGTCGCTTTTGTGCGGGATCGCCACCCCAACATCCTCCGCACCTGGTTCGACGAGTTACGCGCCGTGGGACTGGACGGTGGAATTCTTAACGTCCAGTGTGCCAACCTCCCGCAGCAACGCTACCTGCAGGAACACGCCTCACGCCCCTTTGTTGAAGCCGCACAATCTATGACCGGCATGTTGCTGGCGGTTCGTTTTACGATCGGCAATCATACCGCAATAGCCTCACCGGGCGACAGGTTCCCAACTCCGTCCGAATCACAGCCCCACGAGAAACGGTCCTTACGATCCGACGGGTGGGCGGATCAACTCCCGCTGAATCCGGACTACACGTTTGAATCGTTCATCACGGGACCATCGAACCGGCTGGCGCACGCCGCGTCGGTCGCCGTCGGCGAGAATCCGGGCAAAACCTACAATCCCCTCTTCCTCCATGGTCGCGTCGGGCTGGGCAAGACGCATCTGCTTCAGGCGATCGCCCATCGAGTACTCGCGAATCAAGAGGCACCGACGATCGTCTATTTGTCCTGCGAGCAGTTCATCAACCATTTCATTGAATCAGTGGAGCGGGGATCGCTTCACGACTTTCGGAATCGATACCGGCAGGTGGACGTGTTGTTGATCGACGACATGCAGTTCATGGCCAATCGAGAGCGAAGCCAGGAGGAGTTTTTTCACACGTTCAACACGTTGTACCAGTCCGGGAAGCAATTGATCCTGACGGCGGACAGCCCCCCGGGGGAGATTCCGAGCCTGGAGGAGCGATTGACGAGTCGGTTCGGATGGGGATTAGTGGCGAGGCTCGATCCCCCCTGCATGGAGACGCGACAGGCGATCCTTCGAGCCAAAGCGAGGCGGCGAGGAATCGATCTTCCGGAGGACGTGGCGTCGTACGTGGCATCGCTTAAGGACGGGAATATTCGGGAGTTAGAAGGGGCGATCACGACGATCGATGCGTATAGCCAGCAGTTGGGACGCGCCATCGACTTGCCGCTGGTCCGGGAGGCTCTGGGGCAGGAACCGCAGGCGGCTGAGTCGGTATCAATTCCGCGGATTCTGGAGGTGGTGACGCAGCATTACAATGTGAAAAAATCCGATCTCCGCGGCAAACGCCGCCATAAGTCCATCGCGTTCCCGCGTCAAGTTTGTATGTTTTTGGCCCGCGAACTCACCACTCACAGCCTGGACGAAATCGGAAGTTACTTTGGGGGGCGAGACCACACCACGGTCATTCATGCCACACGTCTCGTCCAACGTCTGATGACCAAAGATCAAAATCTAATGACAACGCTGGAGGAACTCAAATCCAGAGTTACCGACGGCTCTTCGGTGCGATTGTGAATAAGCTGTTATCTACTCGACTTCGCCCAACACCTTGCGAATCCAATACATGGACGCATACCTTGGGTTCCCTCGAAACCCACCGTATCCCATCCCTCTTTTCACAACATTTCCACTGTGAGCAGGTTTTCCCTCTTGACGCAAATGGAGGTATAATAAGGGTCTGGAACCAAGAGAGGAATTTCGTTGCGCTTTTCGCACTTTCTAATAAGACTAGTGTTTAAGTAAACAACATAATAAATATAAGCAAGAGCAGTTAAGGAAAACTCAATGAAGCTGCAAATCTCACCACAAGCATTGGTTGATGGGTTGAATCTTGCATCAGGAGCCTCCGCCGGGCGCACTCCCAAGGAGGCGCTGCAATGCGTCCTGATGAAAGCAAGCGACAAAGCCCTCTTATTGATGGCTACCGATCTGGAAGTCGGGGTTCGGTGCCAACTAGCTCAGGTGGACATCCAAAAGGGAGGTGAGGCACTGGTCTCGGCGGCGAAAATCTCCCAGGTGGCCCGTGAACTGACGGACGAGGTCGTATCGCTGGAGTTACGGGAGAACCAACTGCATCTTCGCGGTCGCGGAGTTCACTTTCAGATGGTCTCACGCGACCCAAAAGAATTTCCCCCCGTGCCGGATCTGGAGGGGGAGCCGGATTTTGAAATCGAGGCTCGCGAACTGCGGCGCATGGCGGAGCGGACCGCCTTTGCGGCGGCGAGGGAGAGCACGCGGTATGCCATCGACGGGTTGCTTTGGGAACGCAAAGGTGATCAGCTGATGATCGTCGCGACCGATGGTCGTCGGTTGGCGGTGGCGAGTTGCTCAGTTACTCCCAAGGGGGGTGCCAGCACTCAAAAGGACGCTCGCGTGATCGTGCCCGCCAAAACGATGCAACTGATCAGTCGCGTGGTCGAGTCATCTGAGGAACGATTGGGTGTGAAGTTCCTGCCGAATCAACTGCTGCTCAAGACGGAGCATGTGACGATTTCGTCCGTGCTCGTCGAGGGACACTTTCCAAAATACGAGGATGTCGTGCCGCAGGATTGCGATAAGCGTGCGACGGTTCGGGTGCAGGATATGCATCATGCCGTGCGTCGGGCTGCCTTGATGACGAGCGAGGAATCCAAGGGGGTCCGGTTGTGTTTTTCGGCGGGGAAGTTGGTGCTGAGTTCGCGATCGGCGGAGCAGGGAGAAGCCAGCATCGAACTCGATGTGCGGTATGAAGGGGAAACGCTCGACATCGGATTCAATCCGAGTTTTTTGAGCGACTTTTTGAAGGTGCTCGAGGAGGAAGAGGTCACGTTTGAGTTGAAGGAGCCGAATCGACCGATGGTGTGCCATTGCGGCGAGAATTACACCTATGTGGTGATGCCGGTGAATTTGTCGTAGCGGGGGTGGGGGATGCCGGTGGATCAGAGGACGGACGATCAATTGCGAGAGTTGGGGCGGCGACGTCAACCGCGAGAGACGTTTCGCTCGCTGGGAGAGGTGGTTCGACAGTTGCGAACGCAGGGGATTGAGCGGACGCTGTTGGACCGGAAAAGGGTTTCAGAAGTATGGGGTTCGATGGTTGATCCTGATGATCGACTGCATTCCTGGGTGGCGGGGGTGAGTGACGGAGTGGTTCAAATCGAGGTTGATGATCCGGCGTATGTTTATGTATTGCGGCGCCGATACCTTTTTGAGTTTCTGGAGCGGTTGCGACGTGAATGGCCGGAAGGCGGCGTGAGGGATATTCGTTTTGCAGGGCGATTAGAGCAGGTGAAGGCCGATGGTTGCGAATGAATCCAGTCCCGTTGAATCCGTCACAGTAGAACCGGTGCCTGGGGCGGATGTGTCGTCTTATGATGCCGACAGCATTCAGGTGCTGGAGGGTTTGACTGCGGTGCGGCGCCGGCCGGCGATGTACATTGGGGATACGGGCACCGCCGGACTTCATCATTTGGTTTACGAGGTTGTGGACAATGCCGTGGATGAGGCGCTGGTCGGATTCTGTCACAACATTGTCGTAAAGATGGGAGTGGATGGTCGGTGCATGGTCAGTGATGACGGACGCGGTATTCCCGTGGGTCCGCTCAAACATGAAAATCCTGCACTGGACGGCAAACCGGCGCTGGAAGTCGTGATGACGGTTCTTCATGCGGGGGGAAAGTTTGACCACAAGGCCTATAAGACTTCCGCCGGCTTGCACGGTGTCGGCGTGAGCGTGGTCAACGCGCTCTCAGAGTGGCTCCAGGTGGAAGTCAGCATCGACGGCAAAGTGTATTTTGTGCGGTTTGAGCTGGGTGAGACTGTGACACCGCTTCAGATGATCGGAACCACGTCCAAAACGGGCACACGCGTCGAATTCAAGCCCGATTCGCAGATTTTTCCGCAAATCGAATTCAAATACGAAACAATCGTCAACCGCATGCGTGAACTCGCGTACCTGAACAGCGGATTGCGGATTCAGGTGATCGACGAGAAGCGAGGGAAAGAGGTCGATTTTTGTTTCACGGACGGGTTGCGGGAATTTGTGCGTTATCTGGTCAGCGGAAACGAACCTTTGCACAAGGATCCGATCGTGCTGAGCGCTCGAGACGACGCCAATGGATTATTACTCGATGTGGCTTTGATGTGGACCGACGCTTACACGGAAAATATTTCATCTTTTGCCAATACGATACATACCATCGACGGCGGGGTGCATTTGTCGAGTTTGAAGGCGGCCGTCACGCGGGTCATGAACAGTTATGCAAAAAAGGAGAATCTTCTCAAGGGCGACCTGAGCGTGAGCGGCGAGGATTTTCGCGAGGGGTTGACCGCCATCATTTCGGTCAAGTTGCCCAACCCGCAATTTCAGAGCCAGACCAAGAATCGCCTCAACAATCCTGAAATCGAAGGGTTCATCGAACAAAGCGTTTATGAGCAATTGACGAATTTCATGGAGGAGCATCCCGCCGACGCCAAGCGATTGGTGACCAAGGGAGTGCAGGCGGCTGCCGCGCGGGAAGCCGCGCGCAAGGCGCGCGATCTGGCTCGTAAAAGCGCGATGAGTTCCGGCGGATTGCCGGGAAAGCTCTGGGATTGCCGGACACACGATCTGGATAGCTCTGAGTTGTATCTGGTGGAAGGCGACTCCGCCGGTGGAAGCGCCAAGGGCGGTCGAGATCAGGAAACGCAGGCAATTCTTCCGCTGCGCGGCAAAATTCTCAACGTGGAGAAGGCGCGGATTGACAAAATGCTCGCCCACGAGGAAATCCAAACGATCATTCGAGCGGTAGGGTGCGGCGTGGGAACCGACGAATTCGATCTGTCCAAACGGCGCTACGGCAAGATCGTTATCATGACCGATGCCGACGTGGACGGCAGCCACATCCGAACGCTGCTGTTGACGTTTTTGTTTCGCCACATGCGACCCCTGGTGGAAGGGGGGTATGTGTACGTCGCCCAGCCGCCGCTGTATCTGTTGAAAAAGGCGAAAAAGAGCGAATACATTCTGAACGAGCGTGTTCTTAACGAGCGTCTGACGTCATGGGGACTGGAAGGAACCACTTTGCATGTTCAGGACGGCAGAACATGGACCGGGGACCCGCTGGAGAAGCTGGTCGGGACCATCGATCAGATTCACGAGCAGGCCGCCGTGGTCCGGAGACGAAATCTGGACTTGCGGTCCCTGTTGACGCGCCATCGCGATCCACAGCATGGGTTGCCGGTGGTCATGGCGCGGGTGCAGCGGGTCGGCGGTGAATCTGCGCAGGAGTATTTTTTCTACAACGAGGGAGAGTTCAACCAGTTTCGTCAGCAGGAGGAGGTCAAGTTTGGAGCGGTTGAAGTCGTTGACGACGTGCATCATCTGCGGGGGGGTAACGGAGACCGCGACAATGGTTCGGGTGCCCACCGAATTGTTCGTACCGAATTGGGTGAATGCGTGAGGATCGATCCGCTGGTGCGCCAACTGGAACGGGCAGGGTTCGTCATGGATGACTGCTTCTTTGTGCGAGAAGAATTGGTCACCGGTGAACGAATGCCGGCCCGATTTGTGCTTCGTCGCGGGGAATCGGAGCAGATCGAAGTGGAAAATCTGTTTTCGTTGCCGTCGGCGGTCCGCGAACTGGGTCGTGCGGGGGTATCTCTCAAGCGATTCAAAGGACTGGGTGAGATGAATGCGGATGAACTTTGGGAAACCACCATGGATCGTACTCGGCGGACGCTGCTCAAGGTGGTCCTTTCGGACGATACTGACGACCCGGAACAGTTCGACATCGACGCGCGCGAAGCCGACCGAATGTTCAGCCTGCTGATGGGAAACGACGTCGAAGCCCGAAGAGAATTTATCGAATCCAACGCACTGCGCGTTAAAAACCTCGACATCTAAAATTCATTCCTGCCAGCGCGTAGCGACGCTCGGATACCACGGACCCCTTATTTATTCCCATTCAATTGTGGCTGGTGGCTTGGAAGAAATGTCATAGGTGACCCGATTGATCCCCCGGACCTCATTCATGATTCGAGATGAAATTCGAGCGAGCACTTCGTAGTCGATGCGGACCCAGTCGGCGGTCATGTAATCTTCGGTCTCGACGAATCGAATCGAGACGACCTGTGTGTCTTCGTAGCTTCGATGATCGCCCGTCACGCCGACGGCGCTGACCGGCAGCAGCACCGCGAACGCCTGTGCGATTTTTCGATACCATCCGGCGGCGCGAATTTCATCCAATACGATGGCATCGACCTCCCGCAGCAACTCCAGCCTCGAACGAGTGACCTCCCCGACGATACGAACCGCTAATCCGGGTCCCGGAAACGGATGCCGCCATACAATCTCTTCCGGTAATCCAAGATGCTCCGCCATAAGACGAACTTCGTCCTTGAACAAATCCCGAAGCGGCTCGATGAGTTCAAAGCCCAGTTCCTCCGGCAGTCCTCCGACGTTGTGATGAATTTTAATGTTGGTCGCCTTGCCCCCAGGGCTTTGTCCCGACTCAATCACGTCGGGATAAAGCGTTCCCTGCGCGAGGAACCTGGCGCTAGGGATGGAGATCGCTTCCTGACGAAAAACTTCGATGAATTCATGACCGATGATTCGGCGTTTTTGCTGCGGGTCCGTCACGCCGCTCAGCGCGGCGAGAAATCGATCCTGGGCTTCTGCGATTCGCAAAGTCATCTGGAAATGTTCGCGAAAAGTCGCTTCAACCAGATGGCGCTCGTTTTTCCGCAGCAATCCATTGTCCACGAAGATGCAAACCAGCCGATCTCCGATGGCCCGGTGAAGCAGAGTGGCCACCGTGCTACTGTCCACCCCACCACTCAATCCGCAGAGGACTCGCTCCGCAGCACCGACTTGCGCGCGCACACCCTCAATGATCTTCGGAATCATCTGGCCGACGTGCCAGTTTCCGGAACAACGGCAAATGTCATAAAGAAAATTCCGCAGGATGCGTCCGCCGTCCGGCGTGTGGGTGACTTCGGGGTGAAACTGTACGCCCCAGAACGGGAGTGTGCGATGGCGAACAGCGGCGTGAGGGCAATCGCCGGTCCTGGCCAAAACCTCACAATCCTCCGGCAAGGTTTCCACCCGGTCGCCATGGCTCATCCAGACCGTGGTGTGCTCTGGAAGGTGCTGGAATAATTGATCGGCGGAAAGAATTTGCAGTGGGACTCTGCCGTATTCTCGCATGGTCCCGCGAACCACCCGCCCGCCCAGCATTCGGCAGACCAGTTGCATCCCGTAACAGATTCCCAGTATCGGCCAGCCGGCGGAGAGTACGTCCGGCTGGCATTGTGGGGCCGTTGGATCATACGCGCTGGAGGGGCTGCCCGAAAAGATTAGCCCCGCCACATTGAGGTGCCGAAGTTCTTCGCAGTTGATGTCAGGGCGAACCACGAGGCTGTGTACATGGTTCTCTCGCACCCGTCGCGCGATCAGGCGGGTGTACTGGCTCCCGAAATCCAATACGGCGATTGTTTGTTGCGAAGTCATCGCCCCGTCGCTCCGATTTTTCCAGATGGGGTGAATCTTTTTCTCAGAGAGTCCAATGAAGCAAATTTGCCAGCGGTGGGACGCCGTACCATTGAATGGCGAACCATCCGCCGAATAGAACGACGAACACCAATGGGGCCTTGATCGCAAAATACCAACTCACCCCGTCAATCGCTTCTGGAGGCGCCGTGTGCGCCATGCGAAGCAACCAAAACCACCACAAGAACAACCCCACCATGCCCACGCCGACCGCCGACACCACATGAAACCACCCCGACCACTGCGCGGTCCACGAATAGACCCGTGCCCAGTCGAGCAATACGCTGCTGCCGTAAAGCGCTGCTGCCATCAGCAAAATAAAAGCATGGGCAGAGGAATAATGGAGTGCCGCTGCGAAACGCGGTTGACCCTGATAAGGCGGGCCAAGTGCCCGCTGGCTTCCGCGGCGGATCCATGCCAGCATCCACCAGCCCAGTCCAAACCCCGTCCAAAAATTCACGACCAGACCAGAGATGAGCACCGCCGGATTCCAATATAATCGCACGAGAATCGGATTCCCGCTTGTGAATTGCTGCGGAGAGGGTGCCCTCTTCACCAGCAACCAACCCTGACTCGCCGGCGGGGAAACCGATTCGATCGTCCCGCTTCCGCGATCAATGGTTCGTTTCCACCCCCAATGCGGGAACATCACGACGGCCCACGCCAGCCCCAGCAACAATAAACTTCGATTGGCGAAACGAACGCTCCACCGCGAGCGTCGCATCCGCGAAAGGTGGCTCAGGCGAAAATTTCCCGCGGGCACCACCCACCGCACCATGCTCCAGTAACGCCCCCCGCGAGCGTAAGGACTCACGTCGTCGCTGAGCACATCACCGGGCAACAAAGATGGATCGCATCCGCAGCCGGGGCATCGTCGGTCATCGAGGACGGGTCGCAGGGGCGATCCACACGAAGGACATTCTCGGTTGGGAGGGGGATCCGGAAGAGGAGTCGCATCAGGAGTGTTTATTCCGCTTTGCAGCATCCTGCGGTGTCCCCGGCGCCCGATTTTCCGTCCACAGGGGATCGGGTGTGAGTATCGTAATAGGCTTCCACGAGGTCCGGCGGAATGGCCACGCCGCCACAAACCACCGGGTCATGATTCCAGAAACCGAAAGTTTGTGGGCTGATTCGCCCGTCACTGCAACGAACCGCCCAGATCGGATCAACGACGACGCTGATCGGCAGCGCGGCAGTGTTGACCATCTGCCGTGCCGGACAACCCGGCAGTGCCAAATAATCTTCCCAAGTCCATGCGAAATGAAGATCGTCGCTCCCATGGTCTTCAAACGGATCGGACCAGTAAAGGGGCGAATGGTCCACCCCCTGATCCTGTGTCGCCATGATCGCGGCCGGCCAGTCTCGGTGCCGCGGCGTCGCGGTTCGCCATTCGGCGTGAATCGCTTGCGCCGAGGCCGTCGAAACCTGCGAGATCGCTGGAAGGTCGTCCCGCCAGGGATTTTCGATCAACGTACACCCCGCCGACCACAACACACAGAACACAACCCCCGCGCCTATCCAGGTATGTCGCCTTATCCGCGAATTCATTGCATCACCTCGTACTTACCCCAGTCGGGGTTCGATTTTCAGCCTTCTTCAATTGACTCTGTTGCATAATTGGGCGATTCCCTTGTAATGAACACATTATGCGGATGAGATTCTATCATGCCGGCGCCCGTGACGCGATAGAACCGGCCATGGACCTGCAGATCGCCGATGGTGGCGGTTCCGCAATATCCCATTCCCGATCGTAATCCCCCCACCAAATGGTATACAAAATCACACAAGGGACCGCGATAGGGAACACGACCCTCCACGCCTTCCGGAACCAGTTTGTCTCGGTCGCGGATGTGGTCTTGATGGTAGCGATCGGCGCTGCCGCTTAGCATGGCTCCGGTGGAACCCATTCCGCGATATTCTTTTAATCGACGTCCCTTGTAAATCACCGTCTGCCCGGGCGATTCATCCAGTCCGGCAAAAAGCGAACCCATCATCACACTGTCGGCCCCGGCGGCGATGGCTTTGGTGATATCGCCCGAATGCCGAATTCCACCGTCGGCGATGACCGGCACGCCCGCCTCGTGAGCTACTTTGGCCACATTGAGAATCGCCGTCACTTGGGGCACGCCTACCCCGGAAACAATCCGCGTGGTACAGATCGATCCGGGACCAATACCCACCTTGACCGCATCCACCCCGGCCTCGATGATATCCTTCGCCGCTTCCGAGGTGGCGATGTTGCCGGCGATGAGGTCAATCTTGTATTGTTTTCGAATGGCATGGACGGTCTCCAGCACATTCTCGCTATGTCCGTGGGCAGAATCGACGCAAATTACATCGACATCGTGTCGGATCAATGCCTCGATCCGCTCAAAATCTCGAACGCCCACCGCCGCCCCAACTCGTAACCGGCCTCGTAAATCCTTGGAGGTTTGTGGAAAATCTCTCATGCGTTCGATGTCCCGCATCGTGATCATCCCAACAAGTCGAAAGTCTTTGTCCACCAGCAGCAGTTTTTTGACCCGACCGTGGCAGAGAATTTTTTCCGCTTCGTCCAGGGTGGTTTGCGGCGGACCCGTGACCAGATTCCCCTTCGTCATGACGTCTTCGATTTTTCTGTCGCCCGAATCGACTCCGAGAAATTTCAAGTCCCGCCCCGTCAGAATCCCGAGGAGTTTATGACCCTCGGCCACAATCGGCACGCCGGAAATGTTATGCAGTTGCATCACTTCTTTGGCCATCGCCACCGTATCCGTCGGATGCATCGTGATCGGGTCCAGAATCACCCCGCTTTCAGATCGCTTGACCTTTTGCACTTCGCGGCACTGGGCATCAATCGGCATGTTGCGATGAATGATCCCGATGCCTCCCTCCTGTGCGAGCGCGATCGCCAGCCGCGATTCCGTCACTGTGTCCATCGGGGCCGAAATCAGTGGAATGTTGAGGGTGATATGGTGTGTCAGGCGCGTCCGAACATCGACGTCGCGCGGCACCACCGCCGATCGGCGCGGCACCAGCAACACATCGTCAAACGTAATCGCCTCACCGATGATTTTCTCTCGAGGGTCTGTGTGGGACATGCGGGGATCTCCTGCTGCGACCAGAGCCCTTCGGAGCCCTTTGAACAATAATCCCCGAATCTCTCCGGCTCGTCAAGGAGACGCAGAAGACTCGCTTCACGGGGTTCAAAATCCGCGGTACACTGTCGTTACCTGTTATGATCGAATTGGACTATACCATTATCGACGTGTTTGCTGCGCAGCGCTTCAGCGGGAATCCGGCCGCCGTGGTTTTGGGCGCGGATGCGCTATCGGTGGAGCAGATGCAAAGCGCGGCGAGAGAATTCAATCTTACCGAAACCACGTTTGTGATGAACCCTTCGACGCCGGATGCGGCAATTGCTATTCGAGTTTTTTCCCCGACGGTCGAGCTTCATGGCGGAGGGCACGGAATTTTTGCTGCAGTTCACGGGCTGATCGAATCCGGGCGGTTCGTTTCGCTCCCCGAAGACCGGGGAACCATTTTGCCGGTTCAGACCCCGGACGGAATATCCACGATTCGTTGCGAACAGATGCCGATGACCGACCGAGAGGTATTTTTGATCTGGCTTGATCTCCCGAACGTCGCGCTGAGAAAAAAACTCATGCCGCCCAAAACGTGGTCGGAATTTCTCGGCGTTCCCGCCGATCTATTCGACCCCGCGCTGCCCACCATGCAAACTCACGACAACGACGTTCTGCTGTTTTTCCAATCCTTTTCGGCGATCATGCAGGCCCAGCCCGATTTGAAGC
>CAIVHJ010000199.1 GCA_903905665.1 uncultured Phycisphaerales bacterium | reverse complement strand
CTGAAAAAGATTTTCCTTTTGACCCCGGAAAACCCAAAGTCAAACTGCTGGGAACCGGAGGAACCATCGCCAGCCGACTGGATTATCGCACGGGCGCCGTCATTCCCGCTTTTTCTCCGGGCGAACTTTACGGATCGGTTCCCGAACTGGCGGACATCTGCAATCTGGAAACTGAGAAGTTGTTCGGGGTCTTCAGCGAAAACATGGGGCCCGTGCAGTACATCAAGTTGGCGCAGAGCATCGGGGAAGAAATTAAAAAAGGAGTGGACGGGATCGTCATCGGGCACGGAACCGATACGATGCATCACACGTCAGCCATTTTGACGTTCATGGTCCAAAACTCACCGGTTCCGATCGTGATGGTCGGTTCGCAACGGTCGAGTGACCGCCCGTCATCCGACGCCGCCATGAATCTCATGTCTGCCGTCAATGCCGCCGCACGAGGAAACATCGCCGAGGTCATGATCTGCATGTTCGGCCCCACCTCGGATCAGTATTGCCTGCTCCACCGGGGAACACGCGTCCGCAAAATGCACTCCAGTTACCGCTCGACGTTTCGCACCATCGGCGATACACCGCTGGCCATGGCCGATCCGAAAAAAATCACGTATCTGCGCGACGATTACAAACCCCGCCGCAAAGATCACGACGTGACCATCAACACCGCCTTCGAGGAAAAGGTCACCATCGTTTATTATTATCCGAATATGCAACCCGACGTCATCGACGCCCTCATCGAAAAAGGTTATCGCGGAATCGTCATCGCTGGAACCGGGCTGGGACACGTGAACAAACCGCTCTACCCCGCCTTGAAACGCGCCTACGATGCCGGTGTCCACGTGTACATGACCGTGCAAACCTTGTGGGGTTACGTGCAAATGTACGTGTACGAAACCGGACGGGAAATGATGGAACTCGGTGTGATTCCGACGGCGAACATGTTGCCCGAAGTGGCGTATGTGAAACTGTGCTGGGCGCTGGGGCAAACGCAGGAGCGCGACAAAGTCAAACAAATTATGCTCACACCGGTCAACGGCGAAATTACGGAACGAGAACCTTATAATGGATATCTCATCTATCAGGGGGCAATTCCGGAAGTTCAGGAATTCTTGCGTACGATCAAACGATGAGGGCCGGATTCGGCTTTGTTCATCGGGGAATTACAGAGATATGTGACCCGCCTCCAAAATCCGAATAACGTGTCGTTTCTCATTCAGAAAGTTTGTCCCATGAGCCTCGCCAATATATCGGTTCATCAAGTCGTCAAGAACTACCACAAAGATCGGATCGAAATCCCGGTCTTGAATGGACTGGACCTGACGATTCCCGCTGGCCAGTTTTCCGTTTTGATGGGACCGAGCGGATCAGGGAAATCAACGCTCCTGCACCTGATCGGAGGGCTGGATCGACCCACATCTGGAACGATTCAGGTTGGAGATTTTAACCTCGACCGGATGAGCGACTCGGAACTGACTCGATGGCGAAGCCGCCACGTCGGATTCATTTTCCAGATGTACCACCTCATTCCCGTGTTGACGGCAGCCGAAAACGTCGAGTTGCCGTTGCTGTTGTTTTCCATGTCGTCGCACGAACGTAAGCAGCGCGTTGCGACGGCGCTGCAAGTGGTCGGATTGACGGACCGAATGGATCATCGGCCCAATCAGCTTTCCGGCGGACAGGAGCAGCGGGTGGCGATTGCCCGTGCGATTGTCACCGATCCGGATGTGATTTTGGCAGACGAACCAACGGGCGATTTGGACGCCAAGACCTCGGAAGAAATTCTCAATCTGCTGAATATCTTGAACAAGGAATTCGGCAAGACGATTTTGCTGGTAACGCACGATCCCCGTGCCGCGGCGCACGGTCAACGGATTCTTCATTTGGATAAGGGAATCCTGAGTCAGGAAAAGGAAGCAGTGTGCGTGACATAACATACTTTGTTGTCTTTATATAGCACCCGACATGCCGGGTGCTATATAAGAAGACGTCCCGGGTACATTATAAACAGGTTCGCTATGCTGTACTGGATTTATCTAATCCGAAATCTCACGCGTAACATCCGCCGGACGCTGTTGACTTCGGCGGCGGTGGCCTTGCCGATTGTCATCTTTGTTCTATCGACTTCCGTCATCAGTGCGCTCAATAGCTACCTCGACAACGCCGCAAAACAGATGCGACTGATCGTCACCCACAAAACTTCTTTCATCAATCCTCTGCCGTCGGGATATCGGTACAAGATTGAGGCGTTGGATCCCGAACGAAAAGAACTTACCGCCGTCTGCGGGATGCACTGGCTGGGCGGAAAAGTCGAAAACGATCCCCGCTTGCTTTCTACCCTCGCCGTGGACAAAGACAATCTGGAAGCCTGTTACCCCGATTATCATTTTACACAGGAAGAAATGGACGCCTGGCACCGCGATCGCCAAGCCGCCATCCTCGGACCTGAAACCGCAAAACAATTCGGCTGGAAACTGGGCGACCGCATCACAATCACGCCCTCCCTCCCCCCTTACACCCCCATGGAGTTTCACGTGATCTCCACGGCGGAACACGCGTCAGATCCGGTTACCAGCTGGATTCGCCTGGATTATTACTTTGACGCTCTGAAAGAGCATGGATTCCACGGGGACGAATGGATCGGTTTTTTTGTGATCAAATGCAACAGCATCGCAGGCCTCGATCATTATCGCAGGGCAATCGACGAATTGTTTGCAAATTATCCCGATCCCACGAAAACCCGCGACGAAAAATCATTCGTTAACGAGTTTATTGCGCAACAATTCAATCTGCCCCGGAATCTGGCGATCCTGGCATCGCTGACTGTATTCGTCGCCATCATGGCGGCCATGAACACGATGAGCATGAACATCCGCGATCGGATCAATGAAGTGGCCACCATGAAATCGCTCGGATTCAGCAGCCGATCCGTGTTCGTGCAGATCCTGATCGAGAGCATGATGTTGTGCGTATCTGGCGGATTCGTCGGCGCGCTTATCCCCTACGGACTCTTCCACTGGACGCCGCTGGGTTCGATGACAATTCCTGTGATTCAGGCGCTTGATATCCCGCTATTGGTATGCATGAAAGCCGTCCTGATCGCCGTCGGAATCGGTATACTGTCCGCCCTGTGGCCGGCGTGGCTGGGGGCGAAGTTAAATGTAGTCACCGCGTTGAGATATCTGGAGTAGAGATACAAGCGGTTCAATGCAACGGTAAAAAAATGGCACTTCCCTTGTTCTATAGTTGGCGGAATTTACTGGTTCGGCGTCTCAGTACGTCTCTGACGCTGTTGTTGATCACGGTGATTGTGGTTGTTCTGGCGGTGTTACTGTCTTTTGCGGCAGGAATTCGACAAACGCTGAAAAACAGTGGTCACCGCGATCGGGTGATTGTGCTCAAACCCGGCTCCACCGCCGAAAGCACCAGCGTCTTATTCCCCGAAGAAACGAATCTATTGGTCCAAACTCCGGGAATACGATTCGATCCATCGGGACAACCCCTCATCAGCATCGAACTCTGCATCCAAACATCACTGCCACGCCTGGGATATCAGGATTCATTTGCCAACGTGGCGGTCCGGGGGGTCGATCCGGTGGCGTTCGCCATTCGACCCGAGATACAAATCGTTGAAGGCCGCCTCTTTGATTCGGGCGCCCTCGAAGTGATCGTCGGCGAAGCCGCCTCCAAGCGATTCGGGAATCTCAAAATCGACGGTGAAATATCGCTCGGACGTCTGGGAAACAGACTTTACAAAGTCGTCGGGATTTTCCGTGCAAACAATAGTAGTTTCGAAAGCGAGATTTGGGCGCCGCGATCCATGATCACAACCGCCTATTCCGGCCACTACACCTCCAGCGCCACGATCCAGTGTATCGACGAATCACAGGCCCAAACCGCGATCAACTACATCAAAGGTCCTTCCGTCAAACTGCAAGCTCAAAAAGAAACCGACTACTATCAGGAACTTGCACGCACCACCAGGCAACTCGTCGTTCTGTCCGTAATTCTCATCGCCATCATGGGTTTGGGCGCCGTCTTCGCCATGGCCAATACCATGTATGCGGCGGTGGATCATCGACGACGTGAATTTGCGATGCTCCGAACTCTGGGATTCTCACGCATCGCCATCCAATTGACCATCTTCATCGAATCGCTCTTGACCTGTTTGGTCTCCTGCATCATCGGGTTGCTCATCGGTTCCGCTTTCATCGCCATGAATATCGAACAGGATTTCATATCCGACGTGAGTTTTTCGTCTCTCACGTACCAACTCCGAATGACCCCGACGATCATGATTTCGTGTTTGATCCTCGCTTGTGGGGTCGGGATTGCCGGCGCACTGGCTCCGGCGGTTCGGGCCTCCAGAATTCCAATCCTCGAAGCGCTGCGAAAAGCCTGATCCTCGATTACAATATCCGCGCCATGAACGCCGACCTGAAAGACCAGCTCCAATCCCTCTCAATTCACAAAGACTCCCCGCCCACGGGATCACGCCCGTCCCGCCCCCACCGTACAGGAATGATTGCACTTCTTGTTTTCGCCGCGGTCATCGGTTGTGGCGCCGCAGCATTTCTGTTCCGTGATCGTTGGCTCGCTTCATCGACACCCAAACCTGATCCTACGATCCTGTCTTCTGTCCAAACGACCTCTTCATTGACTTCACCATCGAAATCGATGCTCACCGCCACGGGAAAAATCGTTTCGGACCACCAGGTGGAAGTCTCCACAAAAGTTTCGGGACAGATTGTGGCGCTGTACTTCGAGCAGGGGGATCGCGTCGAACAGGGTCAACTCCTCGCCAAAATCGAGGACGTGAATTACCGCGCACGACGGGACGAAGCCATAGCGATCCTGGAGCGTTCCAAAGCCAACTCGGATTATCACAAAATCAACTACGAACGTGTTGCCAATTTGTATCGCGACGCCAAAGTATCAGCCATCGAACTCGCCGAAGCCAAACGAGCCACGGAGGAGTCCGCCGCCACCGTGGACGCTGCCGCCGCGGCGCTCGAATACGCACAGAAGGCATTGGACGACTGTCTGGTCTTGGCGCCGATTTCGGGGATCGTGCTTGAACGCAGCGTCGAAGTCGGGGATTTCGTAGCCGCCGAGGCCGGCCATGGCGCCAATGCCAACGCCCAGTTCGCCGTCATCGCCGACATGGGCAAACTCCGCGTCGAAATTGACGTCAGCGAACTCGACATTGCTCGACTCCGCAAAGACATGCCCTGCACCATCACCCCCGACGCCTACAAAGACCGCTCTTACAAGGGTCATGTGATGTGGATCGATCCCGGCGCGAACTATTCCAAAGCCACCGTTCAGGTCAAAGTGCGGATTGATGATCCGGATGACTACCTCCGAGTTCAGGGGTCGGCGCAGGTCGTTTTTCAAAATTCAAATTCCTCCACCGACACCCCCGTGCCGGCGGATCATTCAAACGAAACGCATCCATGACCGGCAAAATCATCTGATGAACTTTTTTCGGTGAAATACAAATGGACTTCATGAATTGGGTTGTCGAAATCTTTCTTCATCTGGACAAACATCTGGAAGATGTCATCCGGGATTACGGTTATTGGACCTATGTCATTTTCTTTGTCATCATCTTTTGTGAGACCGGCCTAGTGGTCACTCCTTTTCTGCCCGGGGATTCGCTGCTGTTTGCGGCGGGCGCATTTGCTGCACTCGATTCGCTCAACATTTGGATTCTCTACCCCCTGTTTTGCTTCGCCGCAATTGGAGGCAACCTCTCCAATTACTGG
>CAIVHJ010000198.1 GCA_903905665.1 uncultured Phycisphaerales bacterium | reverse complement strand
ATCAACACGAAAAATGCCGAGTACAAAGCCGTCGGAAAAATCGAATCTGTTCTGGAGATTGATAACCTTCCATCAGAACCCAATCGTCACTACGTCGCGAACGGGGAGCAGGCGGAAGTACTCGACGTTGATACTGCGAAAATTGTGTCTCGCCTGAGTCAGCCAGATAGAACGATCATGATCCCGCGATCGGCGAAATCTGTCGATGACGATCATCCAGGCACGGGCAGCGAGTCCGAGGAAGCGACTGGCTCTGGCTGTGCGTGGGAACTGGGGTATGCGATAAGCGGTCACAAATCTCAAGGTTCGGAATGGCCAATCGTGATCGTGATGGTAGACGATTACAACGGCGCCAAGATGGTCCAATCGAAACAGTGGATCTACACGGCGGTGAGCCGGGCGAAGCGATTGTGCATCATGATTGGTCAACAAAAAACGATCAACGCCTGCTGCCAGCGTGATGCTATATTCAAGCGGAAAACATTCTTGAAGGAACGTATTTTAGAACTGCGGTCGAGAGTCGTGATAACGAAGGAAATCTTGGATCTGTTATTGGAAGGGGTTTGCTGATGTCATCGAACGAACTCGACGAAGGAGCTTTCGGAATTGGTCAGAATCCGCGTCTTTACGATCAATCTGAATGCTGGGATTACGAATTAGACCCATCGGAAATGATCGACGGAGTGCGAATTTTTCCGGCAACCGTCATCGTTGACACTCGCGAGCAGACTCCGTTTCATTTTTTGAACATTGACCCATGGCCGATCGTCCCAGTCTCCCATGCGACGTTAAAAACTGGTGATTATTCGATGCGAGGGTATGAGTCTCGATTGACGATCGAGAGAAAATCCATCGGCGATTTCTTGGGGTCAATCAGTGCTGATCGCGATCGGTTTGAGCGAGAATTCGAGAGAATGGCCGAAATGGAATTCGCTGCGGTGGTGATCGAGGGAGAGCTGTCCGAGGTTCTGCAGCACGCTCGGGACAACACGAACATGAAAACAAAATCCATCATGGGGACCTTGGATTCGTGGCGAATCCGCTACGGTGTGCATTGGGTGTTTGGCATGGGTCGACGCGGAGCAGAGAGAAACACGCTGACCCTGCTCTACCATTTTTGGAAAATCCAGCAAGAAGACTTCAAAGCACTCAAAGCACGTTAAATCAAATCAGACGACAACCAATCCGGAACGGATTTCCCAATAAATGAAGTCACTCCCATCACAGCCAGTCGCCGAATTCCTCGCACTTTTGCGGGGAGTAGAAGAAGACGGAAATCTGAAATGGAAAGCCTATTGTCCTGTTCACGAGTCGACAGGGACTCACGATCCGTCTCTGGGGGTCACAGAGGGAGACGACGGAAAAGTACTCCTGAAATGCCTCGCGTGTCAGGCGACGACAGTGGAAATCGTTCACGCTGCAGGCTCGACAATGTCGAGATTGTTCCCAAAACGTGAGGGGAACGGAAAAAAATCAAAATCGCGGGGCCGTCGAGTCGCTGAGTACGTCTACCGAGATGCAGAGGGGATCGTCGTCTATCGCGCGGAACGATGGGAAAAAACCGTCAACACCAACGGGATCGTTCGAGTCGAAAAAACATTCTGCCAATCGCGGCCGAACGGTCATGGGGGGTGGTTACCAGGGGTTAAGGGGATCCAGCGAGTACTGTATCGACT
>CAIVHJ010000197.1 GCA_903905665.1 uncultured Phycisphaerales bacterium | reverse complement strand
TCTCGCCGTTCGAGTTCGAGAACTGGGCCGTCATCGCCCTGGGCGGCATCTCCAACAAGGCGCAGGTCGGCGACATGGGCATCGACGGCCGCATCTTCCCCGTCTCAGCCATCCCGCAGTTTGGTAGGGTGGGCATGCCCACCAATTCTTAAAATCGCTGTTGTTGGATTATCCTGGTGTGCAAGCACACTGCAAAACTTCGATGGGCGACACGCGCGATTCTGTTCAGCATTCCAGTTAAGTGTGTTTCGCGGGGGTCATCTTTCGGCGTCTTGTTCTTTTTGTTTTTTGGCGGAGTCGATGATTTGCTGCTGGACGTTGGGAAAAAATTGGCGACGCACGCCATTGATTGATCGAACGATTGGATTGTAACTCCCGGAGGCGTTATCCTTTTTCTCTTTTCTCTTTCTTCTTTTTCCTTTTTTCCTTTTCAATTTTCTATTTCTCTGCGGTCTCCGTGCTCTCTGCGGTTAATTCTTCTTCCCCTTCCATTTTCAATTTCTTCGCGTCCTTCGCGTTCTTCGCGGTTAAATCTTCTTCTCCTTTGCAATTTCAATTCTCAATTTTCAATTTCCCTGCGCCCTCTGCGGTAAAATCTTTTTCCGCATTTCCTTCCCGCCCATCGGCTTTCGGTTGCCGCAACAGACCAGTGAGTAAGTATACTTATGGAGACTTCTTATCACGCTTGACCTTTTGGGGGCGTCCACCAATGTTCTTAATTCATAATTCCTCATTCATAATTCCGTATTTCCTTTCCGCTCTTGGCTGCCTGCTGCCGGCTACCTACTACCGGCTATCTCCCCCCTATATGCAAAATTACCAAACGAACCCATCTTCAAGTGAGACTTCAATGCCCCAATCGCTTGTCGCACAACGTCGATTCGCAGGTTCTCCAGGATGCGGGCGAGAATTAGATTCATTGGTTGGCGTGGGATGCGCTGTTTGGGGTACGGGTCAGGCGAATGGGCTGATTGATTGGCGACAGACCGACGCAGGAGCAATGATCAAGATCGCAATTTGTTTTGAGGGACATCGTAGGTCACTTTCGGATGTCAGACGTGCTGAGGCAGGAGGAATGTGAGATAATGCCGCCCATGATCATTACCATCGACGGACCGGCGGGATCGGGAAAGAGTACGGCGGCTCGCAAGTTGGCGGCGGAGTTGCAGATTCCATATCTGGACACCGGAGCCATGTATCGCGCCGTAGCGCTCAAGGCGATTCACGAAAGCACCCCGCTTTCGAATCCCCAGGCCCTCGCCGATGCTGCGCGGCGGGCCAAAATCGAGCTGCTCTGCGGACCGACGCACACGCGAGTGACGTTGGACGGCACCGATGTCAGCGAAGCCATCCGCACGATGGAAGTCAATCAGGCGACGCCCTATGTTTCCCGTGTACCGGCGGTTCGTCAAATTCTGGTGGAACAGCAACGCCGAATCGGGCAGCAACTGGGCGCCCTGGTCACCGAAGGCCGGGATCAGGGCAGCGTGGTTTTCCCGAATGCGGACATCAAATTTCTTATGGAGGCTTCCATCGAAAAACGCGCGGAACGACGTTTTCATGAAATGAGCGCCGATGGAGTCGAAACGACATTCGAGCAGGTGCTGGAGAATTTACGGACCCGCGACGGCAACGACCAGTGCCAATGGGCGCCGCTGCTGGTTCCGGGAAACGCCATCCGCATCGACACGACGCACCAGAGCATCACCGAAGTGGTGGAACTGCTGATGAAACATATTGAAAATGCGAAAAACCACCGACGCAATGCTTCGGGCTCACGAACCCATTCACACTTAGACTCTCATTAACCATGCGACTTTATTATCGAATTTGCAAGACACTCTGCGAGTTGTTTATTTGCGGATCGTATCGTGTCCGCGCGTACGGAAGCGAATGTGTTCCCACCGAGGGAGGAGCTTTGCTTCTGAGCAATCATCAGAGTTTTTTTGATCCGATCGCGGTGGGGTTGGCGATCAATCGCGAATGCCACTACATGGCCCGCGATTCGCTCTTCGAGATTCCGTTGCTCGGCAGGTTGTTCGCCAGTCTGAACGCATTCCCCGTTCGACGGGATACCGCCGACATCAGCGCGATGAAGGAAGCGATCCGTCGCTTGCGGGCTGGGGCGATTCTGTGTGTCTTTCCGGAAGCCACCCGAACTCCCGACGGTGGGATTCATCCGATCAAAGGAGGAGCCATCGCACTCGCCCAGCGCGCAAAAGTGCCGATTGTCCCAACGGTCATCGAAGGATTGTTTGAAATCTGGCCTCGAACGAAAAAGTTCCCCGGTTTTGGGCGGCGGATCGGCGTCCTTTATGGCCTACCCGTCGATTCGGAAAGCATTCGAGACCGAGATCCCGACGATGTGGCGGGCGAACTCACGCTCACGCTTCGCCGCTTGCACAATCAACTTCGAGCAAATATGGGCAGACCACCACTGCATTACCCCTCCGAATGATGAGCGTTCCATCCCGCCCAACGGCGTGTCACGCCTGTACCGCCGGGGGTCTTCGGGGTGAATTCAATACGTGTAGTTTTCCAGATAGTAGGAACGGATGCGTTCTTCGGTGTTGAAGACGTAGGCCAGCAAAGCGGCGCGCATCCACATGCCGTTTTGAACCTGTTGCCAGTATTTGGCGCGGGGATCAGCGTCGCAGTCCACGTGGATTTCCTGTCGCCTCGGAAGCGGATGCAGAATCGCCATCGTGGGCTTGGCTCGTTCGAGTTTGTCCGGAGTGAGATAAAACCGACTGTAATCAATCCGCGAAGACTGCCCCGCCATGGCGTCGTGTTCGTCCTGAATCCGCGTCATGTACACGGCGTCGAGTTCCGGCAGGAGCGGATCCAACTCCTGCGAAATGTGGTATTCCACTTCATGTTCGCGCAGGTATTCCAAAATGTCCTCCCCGATGCCGAGTTCGGGTGGTGAGATGAAATGGATCGTCACGCCCGGATAGCGGCAGAGCAGATACGACAACGACCGGACGGTCCGTCCTCGCTGGAGGTCGCCGACCATTCCGATCACCTTTCCGGGGAACGGATCAATCTGAATACCGGCAGCCCGACGAACCAGCGATCCGCCGCTGAACGACTGATACAAGGTATAGATGTCAAGCAGGGCCTGGGTGGGATGTTGATCGCGTCCCGAACCGCCGTTGATCACGGGGATCGTTCGGTGCATGCGGTTGATCATGTGGGCGGTTTTTTCAGAAAATCCTTCCATGGGATGGCGCATGATGATCACGTCGAAGTACTGGCTGAACACCCGCACGGCGTCTTCTTCCGACTCGCCTTTCACCTCGGAGGACGTCTTGGGATCGCGGACTTCGTTGTACCTCATGCCCAAAATCTGGCAGGCGCAGGCGAACGACAGAAAGGTTCGCGTGGACGGCTGGGTGAAGTAAATCATGGCCCGTCGGTGAGGCAGAAGTCGCTGCAGAAAATCGGCGCCGTGACGCGACGAGTTGATCTCGCGGATCATGTCCGCCAACAGGCAGATTTCGTCGATGAACTCGCGCAGGAACTGCTGGGCCATAATCACGTGAAAAATCTGGCCGTTGCGGGACAGCATTTCGACCCGTTCGCGGGTGCGTAGTTTTAAGATTTCGTTAAGAAGATCGGGCATGCCTCATTCCTTTGTCATGATCGGGGGTTGGGATGGATCAGTGGTATACACAGATTGGACAAATAGTATAACATAATCTGATCCGGAGGTCACATCCCATGAAGAACAAAACCGTACTAATCGTTGAGGACGAAAAAGACCTCGTGGAATTGCTGGAATTCAACCTGCATCGTGAGGGGTATCGGACGCTGGCGGCCTACGATGGAGAAACCGGTCAGCAACTGGCGCGGCAGCATGTTCCCGATTTGATCATTCTGGATTTGATGCTTCCGAGAAAAAACGGACAGGAAGTGGCGATGGCGCTTCGCGCCGAACCGACCACGAAACGCATCCCAATGATTATGCTGACCGCCAAAAGCGAAGAATCGGACATCGTGGTGGGATTGACGCTGGGGGCTGACGATTACGTGACCAAGCCGTTCAGCATGAAAGTATTGATTGCGCGAATGGAAACGGTGATGCGTCGGGCGTCGCAGGAAGTTCGACCGTCCGATGTCATGACGCTCGGTCCGTTGAAGGTGGATCGGTCCCGCCATCGCGCGGAAATCGACGATCAACCCGTGGCGTTGACGTTGACGGAGTTTCGGATTTTGGAAGCTCTTTTGGCTGCGCGCGGCCACGTTTTGAGCCGTGACCAACTGATGAGCCACGCATGGGGGGAGCATGTTTCGGTGACGGATCGTACGATCGACGTGCACGTCACGGCGCTGCGGAAAAAACTCGGCGGTCATCGCCACATTGTTGAAACGGTCCGGGGCGTCGGTTATCGCATTGCGGGATACAATCATGAATGACGGCAGCGAGTCCATCGCGGGACAGTCCTCCGAACGGTGGGTGCTCGGAGCGGGCGAGATTGAATTTCTCTGGCGCCACCTTCGAGAAGGCGTCCTTGCCACGGATGCGGACGATTGGATTTGTCTGTGCAATCCGTCGGCGGGTCGATTGTTGGGGATTTCCGATTCCGCCTGTGTGGGTCAAAAACTCAGCGAAGTCATCTCCAGTCCGGCGCTATGGCGAGCCATCGAAATCCTCAGACGCACGCCGCCCCCTCGTCCGTCGCGGCCGGTGGAAATTCACATCGACGGGCAGAGTCGGCTGCTCGACGTGACCCTCCATGAAATCGCGCCGGATACTTCCTTGCGCATCCGCCAGGTTCTTTACATTCTGGATGAAACCGAATCCTATCGATTGGCGCGGATGAAGGCGGATTTTGTCGCCAACGCGTCGCACGAACTTCGAACCCCCCTCGCCACGATCAAAGTGGCCGCCGAAACCCTGCTCGAAAGCGCCAACGATGCCGGTGATTCCAACGCACCGGGATCGGGTCGGGATCACGAACGGCGATTTCTGGAAGTCCTGCACAAAAACGTCCTGCGGCTCGAGGAGCTGGTCCGGGACCTGCTCGCACTCGACAGTCTGGAATCGGCCCGCCTGACGGTGAAATTCAAGGAAGTTTTTTTGCCTCAGATGATCGGGGACATCGCGCGCGATTACACCGGCCGATTGTCGGACAAGGGAATTCGGCTGGAAACCGATTATCGTTTGAATACGTTCTGGGCAGATCGCAAACTGCTCAAAGTGGCGCTGGCCAATCTGATCGACAACGCCATCAAATTCGTTCCTTCACACACCGGCGTCATTCGAATCCGAAGCGAGGGATATGAGGATCAGGTGATTTTGAAAGTCGAGGATAACGGGCCCGGCATTCCTCCTCAGGACGTCGAGCGGGTGTTTGAGCGATTTTATCAGGTGGACAAGGCGCGCGACGAAGGATCATACGCGGGGACGGGACTGGGACTGGCGATCGTCAAGCATGCGATCGCAGCCATGAACGGTTCGGTGGTGGCCGAGAGCACGCTCGGAGTCGGAACGACCTTCCGAATCCTTCTTCCCCAGCAGATCGAGGAGGAATGATCCCGTGAACTTCATCCGCCGATTCATTCGGTCCCTCGACGAGATGATTTTTCCACCGGTGTGTGAAGTTTGCGGAATTGCGCTCACCGGCCGGCGGTACACCTGCGAGGCCTGTCAACAGGAGTTGGATTTGTTGTTGGCGCAACCGGCTTGTCCGACTTGCGCCTCTTCGCCGGGGCCGTACATGTCCCCTGACGGTCGATGTTTGATCTGTCGAAGCCGGCGATTTCACTTTGACGGCACCGTCCGAGTCGCTCCCTATATGCAACCATTCGAGTCCCTCGTGCTGCAATTCAAATTCGGACGACGCGAATATCTGGATCGGTTGCTGGTGGATTATTTGATGGCTGCGCTGGATCAGGCGCCGTGGCGAAGCGAAATCGAAGCGTTTGTTCCCGTCCCGACACACTGGTTTCGAAAGGCCACGGGTGGGTTTCTGCCGGTCCCCGTGATCACGAAATATCTGGCCCAGCGGGTCGGCATTCCCGACATCTTGTTGCTGCAGCGCACCCGCCTCGATCCTCATCAGATCGGATTGTCCATCACTCAGCGAATCAATAACGTCAAAGGTTCCTTTCGCGTCCGACCCGGTGCCGGCATTGATGGGGCGTGCATTTGCGTAGTGGATGACGTAATGACTTCCGGTGCGACGCTCGATGAAATCGCCAAAACTCTCAAACGCGCCGGGGCGGCGCGCGTGTACAACCTGATCCTTGCCCGCGCCGGTCAGCCGGAGGCGGAACTTCCGTTGCGAGAGAACGTTTCTGCCAAAACATGACCCGCACGGGAAAGTCGTCGATCTACAGCGTTCAGGCAAACAAGAGGTAGAGAATCCACAGGACCACGGCGACGACCCACATTCCGACCACGATTGTCACACACAGGCCCAGGCTCGCCAGCGGAATGGAGCGAAGATCAGGATTTTTTAGCGTTTTGTAAACTATGCTGATGCTCAGGCAGATCGGAATCAGCAACAGTGCGCGTTGAAAACCAGTCAGCGTGATCGGATCGAGAAACAATGTCGCCAGCCAGTTCAGCATGACACGCTAACTCCGAATTTGCGGATGATGAGGTGAACCCGAAGGATCAGTCTTTGGTAAAGGCACCTGTGTACCCGACGCCCGGACCAGCACGTCCAGAATAATCAGCAGGTTTAGCAGACCGGCGATGCCGGTGTACACCGATCCGACATCCCCCGACGGCCAGGCGAGGTAGTATCGGGGATCGGTCGGATTTCCGTCGGTAACTGCCTTGTTGATCTGGTACGTGACGACGGCATAAGAACCGTTCAAAGCCTGCGCAAAAAACCACCACGAACTGGTCATCACCGGAGCACCGGTCCGCGAGACGACGTTTTGCGACGGTTTGACCGGACTCACCACCGTTACGCCCCCGATCGCAATTCCGATCAGGAACGTGAGAGTTACCGTCGCGCATAAAATTCCGCCTCGCCGACGATCACCCAGATAAATATGGCCCAGTCCGGGAATCAGCCAGGCCAGTACGATCGCAATTGGTGTTCGGAAAAAAGAACTGTCATTTGCCGGTTCGGGCATGTCGCCAACTTTCCTTTTTCGGAGGATTTCAAGTTCCTGCGTACGGGCACGCGCCGTCGGGTCGATCGCATCGGCTGCACGGTGACGCGGCGGACCGGGAAACGGATTCGTGGGCGGAAAAAACGCTCAGCACTCGCTCCGCCTTGTTCCGACCGCATTTGGGACATCGAATCCGACGAGGAGCTTCCATCGTCGGGACCCATTCTTCAAACTCGTGTTCGCAGTCAGTACAGCGATATTCGTAGATCGGCATCACGCCAGCCCTTTTTCGGTATCTGCTACTATAAAATCAACCCGGCGAACGTGCAATGCAGGCCCCGCCGAAGTATTGCACAAAACTCCCCTTCACGATTATGATAGATACCCTAAAGTGAATCGCCGAAATCTTTAAGTCCTCATTTGGGACAAGGAGTCAAAACATGAAAGGTCTGATTCGCGGATTGGTCGTGGTGATGGGATTTTGTTATCTGGCGGGTTGTGCGAATGTTGTGGGGCAGTGGGAGACCGTTTCGGTGGAGCCCAAGAATGCCAAACTGGATTACAAAATCCTCAAGGCTTCGTTCTGCTGCAAGGGAACCTATGAATGCACCGCCGAGGTCAACGGAAAGACCGAGGAAGGCAAGGGGAAATACACCGTTTCCAGTGATCAGTTGACGCTCAAACCCGAACAGGGCACCGAGCGGGTTTATCAGATTGAACTTGAGGACGGCGGGAAAACCCTCGACTTGACACAAACCCCCAAGAGCGGGTCCAAAGTCGAGATGGAAATGAAAAAAATCTCCGACTGCTGCGGCAAGTGCAAAGAAAAATGCAAGGGTGACTGTGCCGGGAAATGCGAGGAGAAGGGCGATCGCAAATGCGAAGGGGAAAAGAAGTGCGACAAACCCTGCATGAAAGATAAAGAAAAGGAAGACGCCAAGCCGACTGAAAAGGCCAAGCCGTCTGAACCCAAGAAATAGATTGACGGGCGTGATGGAGATTGACGCGGCGGGTTCACCCGTGGTGGACCCGCCTTTTTATTGTCGGATTGGATGAGCGACATGTCGTTGTTTGACGGATTGTTGAATTTTTACAAACCCGGCGGAATCACTTCGGCGCGGGCGCTGGACCGGGTTCGCGCGCTGACGGGTTTGCGAAAGAGCGGGCACGCCGGAACGCTTGATCCGTCGGCGGACGGAGTGTTGTTGATCTGTTTTGGTCGTGCGACCCGACGCGTCGAGCAACTGATGACCCTTCCAAAAACCTATCGCGCGACGGGCCGCCTTGACGCCACCAGCCCCACACTGGATGCCGATTCCCCGCTTACATCCGTCGTGGTTCAATCTCCTCCCACACTCGAACAGATATTGAACTTCACGCAACGAATGATCGGTGAGATCGACCAGATGCCTCCGCAAGTCAGCGCACTGAAAGTCAATGGGGTTCCCGCCTATCGGTTGGCCCGCAAGGGACAAACCGTGGATTTGAAGCCCCGGCGGATTCAGATCGACGAGTGGACGATCACGCGATACGACTGGCCGGAAATTGACTTCGTGGTTCGTTGCGGACGGGGAACTTATATTCGGGCGATGATCCGTGATTTGGGGCAATCGCTGGGAACCGGCGGGATTTTGACCCGGTTGACGCGAGTTGCCGTCGGACCGTTTGCGACCGCCGAATCGACCACCCTTGACGAACTCGAGCACGGATTGTTTGAGCAGCGGCGAATCCCACTCGACCGACTTGACCAACTCCTGAAATCCCCGCATGATTGACAACCGGCCCTGTGCCGAGGAATTTTTCACGGATTATGGAGACGCCTTCAACCATTCAAACCGGCGGTTCGATCGAGTTGGTCTGCGGGTGCATGTTCAGCGGAAAGACCACGGAACTGATTCGTCGAATTCGAGACGCTCAACATCACGGCGCCGACGTGATCGCCCTGAAACCCACAATCGACAACCGGTATTCCGAGACCCATATCGTCAGCCACAACGGAGATACGCTCGAATCGCATACCGTCGATTCGGCGCGGGATATTCCATCCGCCGCAAAAACCGCTGACGTCGTAGCCCTCGACGAAATTCATTTCTTCGACGACTCCATCGTGGAGATTTGTCAGCAACTCCGGGACCGGGGACAAAGGGTCATCACCTGTGGTTTGGATCGAGACATGTGGGGGGACGTGTTCACGCATCTGGAGCGACTCAGCCGCATCGCCCAAACGACCGTTTTGTACGGCCGATGCGCCGTGTGCGGAAATCGCGCTGACCGCACCCACCGCAAGGTTCCGCTTCTGGACGATAATCTCGTCGGCGGGCCGGCGGAATTTGAACCCCGCTGCGAACGATGCTTTTCGCCGCCAAATCGCCCCAAACCCGGTCGTACCGTTCGGGGTCTGGCGGGTCCGATGTCTTCGTGAATTACCTGAGGTGCGCCTTCAGATCATTTCACCGGAATCGTACCATCCGCAGGCAAAAGCATCGGAGGAGTATCGTCAGCCTGCATCGGTTCCGTAGCGCGGGCCCGAATGATTTGATCAAGTCCGTCCAGTTTTCGACCGATGGCGACTGCTTTGGCAAACTCGCGGGCCTCGGATTTTTCCACAACCGTCAGTTCCAGTGCATCCACGTTGTATTCTCGCGTCAGGCCCAACTCTTCGGCAGTGGCAAGAACCGTCATTCGCGTTGAGTTTTTCTCACACAGTATCGACAACACATCGGCCGGGCTCATCCGATTCTTTTTCAACGTTGGAGATCCCGGGCTCAGGGAGATCAGCACCTGATCTCCTGCATTCCATGTTCCGTTGTTGTCCATATCAAACACAATCAAGGCATCAATGTCATCGCCGGGAACCAGTCCGATCTGATCGGCAGAGGCGTACAGTTGAATGACCAGCGGTGTCTGCCCCAGCGTCGCCACGAAGATATCCGCCGGTCCCAGTGATCCCGATTTCGAAGCCGAAACCGAGCCATACAATCGAACGGCGGAACCCCGAGACATCCATTGAAGCATGTCCGCCATGCTCGCCAATGCCGTCACGTTGTCCTGGGCCGTCCCGACTGGAAATTGCTGCGTCGCGCTGCCCGGCGGCATGCAACCAAAATCCGTGCCTCCTTCATCGAAATTATTACTGACCAGTGCATTGTTGTTGATTGCAGCACCGAGTCGGTTTCCGAAACGATTCCATAAGTTTAATGAGACAAACTCATCACCGGCCGCCTGATTCTTTGAAGCCTGATCTGCAGCATTGAAAAGCACTCCGGCGCTTTGAAGTTCCAGATCGGGTTGTGCCCCTCCCTTTCCTTCACGTCCGACAGAAAACAACAACGCAAAAGGTCTGTCCGCCACCGGCGATTTGTTGAAACTCAGTCCGTCAATGGAATTCCCTTCGAGTCCTAATTGAGATGCCGCAAGCCAGGTTCGACCTGGAACTTCCACGCCCAAAATGTCCGCCGGATCGTAGCCTCCGGAGGACTGCGAATCGACCGTAAACAAAGATGGAGAGATCACCGCATCCTCTGTGGCGTATTGGGCGCGCACGGATAAAGGTGAAGCCGCGATGAAAACAAGCATCCCCCATTCCCATAACAGCAAACCGGCACGACGCTTGTTGACGTAATTCATAAAAACCTCCCATGGATTCCACGATCGGGCGATGCGCGGATCCCCTTATGAAATCAGGGTCATCCAAACATTACGACCGACCTTACACAAAATTTCTCGCTGGATACTTCCTTCGATCCCCTTGAGTCTCAATTATGCCGTGTGTTTCGGTCATGGGCAAACGGATTCACGGCTTTTTGTCGTTTCTCGGACGCAAAGATTATTCATAGATCGAATCCCACAACTTTTCGGACCAATCCTCAGGAATTCGAACGTCTGATAATCCTCCAGAAAACAACCAAGAGCGAACCGCCAACGTCCGATAGTTTCAACTTTCTGCTCAAAACGTCGATAACACACCACGACGGAACATGAAATCGTCCTTACCCGCGCAGAAGGTATTATGAAGATTCTTGTGATCCGAAATCAGATTCCCTGGCCGCTGCATCATGGGGGACGACTGCACTGTTTTGAACTCTGCCGACGATTGGCCCAACGGCACGAGTTGACCCTGATTGCGCAAAAACGCGATTCCACCGATGAGGTAACCTTGCCGTTTCACTGCGTAATGGCTGGCGACGACCGTCTGTTAGACGATCCGACTGATCTTAACGGCGACAAATTCATCGCGGATCGTTGGGAACAGTACTTTGGAATCAGCATGGCGTTCACGCGCGACATCGTTCGGTTGGCGCGCCAATGGCACCCCGACATCGTGATCGGGATGAATTTTCAGTCGTTGGCTTATCTGGCGAAACTGCCGGAATTTCCCACGGTTTATGATCCTCTGGATGACGAGGTTTTGTTCCAGATTCTCGAAACACTCCACGGGCGCACAAAAAGCAGATGGTCGGATCTCAAGGGTCTCTTCGCGACGCTGGCTTTTGTTCGTGGTCGTATCCGGCGGGTCGATGCCGTGTCGGTGGTGTCGCACCGTGACGAACAGTTTTGCCGGTTATACTCCCGCCACCCGCATATCGAAACCATCGAGAACGGGGTGGACTCAGAATACTACGCACCCGTCCACGAACCGACGGACGAACAACGGATCGTTTTCTGGGGCAATCTGGATTTCGCACCGAACATTAGCGCCATTGAGTTCTTTGCCGATCGGGTTTGGCCGAAAGTTCGTCAGCAGCGCCCGGGCCTTCGTTGGGTGATTCTGGGCGGCGGATCATCCCCGCGGCTGGAACGCATTCGATCCACTCCCGGCATCGAATGGATGGGATTTGTGGAGGACATCCGGCCACACGTGGCGAAATCCTCCGTGGTGGTGATCCCAATGCAAACGGGGGCTGGAATCAAAAACAAACTGATGGAAGCCTGGGCGATGGGAAAACCCGTCTTGTGCACTCCCCGTGCTCTCGGTGATCTGCCGGGTGTTCACGGTGAAAACGTCTGGCTGGCGAAATCTCCGTCTCAACTTTCTGACGGTCTGCTGCGATTGTTGGAAGATCAGGAACTTCGGGCCCGACTGGGAATGGTGGGACGCAAAACCGCCGTGGAACACTGTTCGTGGGACCGGGCCGCCCGCCGACTCGAAAATTTATGCCATCAGGTCATCATCCGGCGTCAAAACGCCAACAGATCCGCCCTCGCACAATCCGACTCAACCGCTCCCGGACTCGGCAATCTTCTCGTGAAATAATACCTCGACGTAACCCACCGAATGACATGGACTAGCAATTCGGGTTGACTTTTTAGCGCAAGTCAATACGATACTTAAAGATTGGGCGATAGACAACGTGGATACAATGGTTCAGCCACTCGGTGATGTCCAAACTCTTGTATCGCCGGCGAAGATTAATCTCACGCTCCGGGTGCTGGACCGGCGGTCGGATGGCTACCACGATCTGGAATCGGTAGTCGTACTCGTAAGCCTCTTCGACAGGATCGACGTCCAACGCGGCGATGGTCCTGCGATCAAGATTTCATGCACGCACCCTGCCGTTCCCATAGATTCACACAACACAGTGTGGCAGGCGATTCAAATCCTGCACGCCCGTTTTATGCAATCCGAGCCACTGTTTCTCCAGATTCACAAACGAATTTCACCGGGTGGGGGTCTGGGCGGAGGCAGCAGCAACGCCGCCGCAGTGCTTCGGTATCTCAACCAGCGATGGCATCTGGGCTTGCACCAAGCCGACTTGCTTCGTTTGGGCGCGGGGATCGGTTCGGATGTTCCACTGTTTCTGTCCGGACCGGCTGTATGGATGCAGGGTCGCGGCGAACGGGTCGAGTCCGTCAAGTGCCCATGGAATGGGTGGATCGTGCTTGCAATTCCACTGTTTGGGGTAGATACGAAGAAGGTTTATGAACAATGGGATCAGATTCGCACTCGTCGAGAGAGCGACTGCGACTCCCAATTGTGTTTGAATCGATCGTGTACAACGTCGGATCAGCTGAACGAAGTGTTGTTCAACGATCTGGAGGAAAGCGCTTTTCGGATTGAACCGCGATTGCGGGATTTTAGGGAATTCCTGGAAAGGAGCAGTGGAAATCGGTTTTTTGTATCGGGAAGCGGGTCGGTATGTTTTGCCTGTGTGGATGATCCGCAACGTGCGGAGCACCTGCGATTGAAACTGGAAGAGTGCAAAGGACTGACCTGCGAAGTGGTGAGAATACTGGAACCTAGTCTGGCTTCTAATGAGTGAGGAATTGACATGGAAATCACGGAAGTACGAGTCAAATTGGTGGACAATCCCAAGGAACGATTGCGTGCGTTTTGCAGCATCACGGTGGAAAACGATTTTGTGATTCGAGACCTGAAAGTGATCGACGGGGATACGGGTCCGTTTGTGGCGATGCCGTCGCGAAAATTGTCCGAAAAATGTCCCCACTGCGGACACAAGAATCATCTGCGTTCACGTTTCTGCAACGGGTGCGGGAAGAAACTTGATGAGAATCGCATCACGAAAACGGGTCGGCGAAACAAATTGCACGCCGACATCGCGCATCCGATCAATGCCGCCTGCCGACAGCGAATTCAGGAAATTGTAGTTAAGGCGTATCTGGAGGAGATGGAACGATCTCAGCAGCCGGGTTACAAACCGGTGGATCTGGAAGTTGATGAAGAAGGTCTTGAGGGAGAGTTTCACGACGAAAACGCCGAACCCGCCGCCGTCGCCGAATCGCATGATAACGAACGAACCCCGGCGCGCCGGGGTCGGGAAAATCGCGAGGCGAAAGAACCCCCGAAGCCGCGATCGTCTCAGCAGGAAGACGACAACGGCGGTGGATATGACGAACTAATCGCCGATCTGAAACGTAGCGTCGCCAAACATCACCGTTCCCGGCAGGAGGAAAGTGGGAGTACCTTTACCACCTTGACACAGCAACAGACCGAACAGGAAACCCAAGATGAGATCCCGGAAGACCTCCCGACGGTGAAGAAACCGGAGACGCAGAAACCCGCAAGCAGGAAAGACGACGGATTTGGCGAGGGAATTCTGTAACTCGTTTTGCGACAATTGATTATCGCTACAGTTTGTTCCATATAGCACCGCGCATGCGTGGTGCTATATGTTTTTTATAAGGCAGTTTTTGAGAAAAGAGTGTTCTTCATACTGAACTTCATGTGACCTTTTATGTCCAAGATGGTATGAAGGATCAGGACGTTGCGTTGGGTCAAGAACTTTTGTCAGGAGAATCCTCATGAAATGGCGAACGACGTTGTGTGGGTGTGCGGGTGTTGTGTTGTTGGTTTCGATTGGAGTTCGGGCGGAGGACAAAATCCCCGCGACGACGTTGACGATCTACAGCACCACCCAGCCGGGGGCTGTGGACTCAAATCTGTATGCGCAACCTGGTCAGTTCCAGATGATGAGGCAGTCCGCCGACTATTACTCTGACTACAATTCCCGGTCTCGCATTCCCGGATATGCGGTGGTCAAACAGGAACGCACCATGGATTTGCCGCAAGAACGATGTGCACTGCGTTTTTCGGATGTGGCGGCGCTGATTGATCCGACGACCGTTTCGTTCGAATCGCTCACCGATCCCACCGGAACCCATGTGCTTGAACAGAATTTTGAGTTCGATCTGGTCGGGACGCAGAAACTCATGGAGCGATATCTTGACCGTCCCATCACGCTCGAACAGGTCCTGGGGGACAAAGTGGAAATCGTCAAGGGGACGTTGCTCAGCACTTCAGGCGGTGTGATTCTTCGCGGTGACGACGGGAAAGTGCAGATTCTCAACGGTTATTCACGGGTTGAATTTCCCGATCTTCCCGGCGGTTTGATCACCAAGCCGACGCTGGTTTGGGACGTTTCCACCGAGAAACCGGGACCGCATCGGACCCGAGTGGGTTATCAAACCGAAGGGATGACGTGGTGGGCGGACTACAACCTGACTTTCGCTGAAGGGAAAGACGCCAACAGCGGAAAACTCGACGTAGGAGCATGGGTCAGCATCATCAATCAGTCGGGGGCCTCGTATCCTGATTCTCGATTGAAACTGATCGCCGGTGACGTCCACCGCACCCCGAAGGGCGAGCAAGTGCCCCGAGAAATGGCCTTTGAGGCTCGCGCCAAAGGAGGACTTGATGAGCAGACGGGTTTTGAGGAAAAAGCGTTTTTTGAGTACCACCTTTACACGCTGGGGCGATCCACGACGTTGCCGGACAACTCCACCAAGCAGATCGAACTGTTCCCCACCACCAAGGACGTTCCCTGCGACAAGGTGCTGGTCTATTACGGTCTGGAACCGCAGTATCGCGGATTTTTCCCGAATCCGATGATTGATCGTGATTTCGGAAGCCAGTGCAACAAAAAAGTGGACATCTATCTGCGATTCAGAAATGAAGAAAAAGTCGGACTGGGAATTCCTCTTCCCAGCGGGAGAATCCGGGTGAACAAACTCGATCCGGCGGACCAGTCGCTGGAGTTCATCGGCGAGGACGTGATCGACCATACTCCCAAAGACGAAGAAGTGCTGATCCGAATGGGCAATGCCTTCGACGTGGTGGGCGAACGAAAGCAGGTCGATTTCAAAGTCGATACAAACCGTCAGTGGATGGACGAGACGATCGAGGTCAAAATCCGAAACCACAAGAACGAACCGGTCAAGGTCATCGTCAAGGAAAATCTGTACCGGTGGGTCAACTGGGAAGTCACCGAGTGTTCCGGCAAATATGAAAAGGTCGATTCGCGCACCATCCACATTCCGGTCGCAGTCGCCAAAGACGGCGAAGAGACCGTGCGATACAAAGTTCACTACACGTGGTGAAAAAAAGTTTAGGAGTTGAGCAGTTCAGGAGTTGAAGAGTTGGGAGTTAATGAATGCGGAACGGTAAATGCTGAACGATGGAAACTGATCGCATCATCATGAACGTACGAGTGTGAACGGCGGATCATGAACCTTTTCAGAATTTTGAAATCGTGGTGGAGGCGGATATCGCATTGTCTTGATCCCCATGCCGATACGACTCCATCGCCGGCGAATCCCATTGACCAAAGCGATGCGAAAAGGGATACTGGAAATATCGTTCGGTGCGATCGAGCCCTGTCACCTCATCGGGAGAGTCCAATTATGGCCAACAAAAACCATTACGAAGGGATTGTCACCGTTCAGCGCCACATCATCGAACAGCAAAAGTTGCACCCGGAAGCGACCGGTGCGTTCACCGGGGTTTTGGACGGGATCGTACTCGCCACCAAGATCATCGAATCCCAGGTCCGCCGCGCCGGACTGGTGGACATCATCGGCGCCGTCGGAGAAGTCAACGTTCAGGGTGAGATCGTGCAAAAACTGGATCGCTTCGCCAACCAGGCCATCATCCGCTCGCTGGGTTATCGCACCAGCGTGGGAATCATCGCTTCGGAAGAAGACAACGAACCGCGAATCATTCATCCCCGCACTGCCGACGCCCGATACATTGTTTTGTTTGATCCACTCGACGGATCGAGCAACATCGACGTCAACATTTCGGTGGGCACGATTTTCTCGGTGTTGAGAATCAAGGATCCCGACTGGGACAAGGACCCCGTGAAAGCCCTGCTGCAAAAGGGGATCGAGCAGCAGGCGGCCGGATACGTGATTTATGGCAGCAGCACCCTGCTCGCTTATACGACGGGTCACGGAGTGCATACGTTCACGCTGGACCCCGACATCGGCGCCTATGTGCTTCGGGAAGAAAACGTCCGAATGCCCGAAAACGGAAAAACCTACAGCGTCAACGAAGCCTATAGCGGCACGTTTGCGGACGGCTATCGACGATATCTGGAATGGACCAAGCAGGAGAAATACTCGCTTCGCTACATCGGGACGCTGGTGGCGGATTTCCATCGTACGCTGCTGCGGGGCGGGGTGTTTTTATATCCCCCGACAAAGAAGGATCCTAGTGGGAAACTGCGAATGCTTTATGAAGCCAGTCCGATGGCGTTTCTCGCCGAACAGGCCGGCGGAATGGCGACCGACGGCAAGGTCCGCATTCTGGAAAAGCAACCCACCAAACTGCACGACCGCACTCCGCTTATCGTCGGCGGCCGCGACGAAGTCCAACGCGTCATGAACTTCGTCCGGGAATAGCAGTTGCACAACAAAGCATGAAAGGAACTTCAACATGACACAAGCAAGAATTCAGGCAGATGCGACATGCTGTTGAACAAAATACATCTTGGGGATTGCGTAGAGGGCATGAAATCCCTGCCCGATCGTTTTGTTGATCTTGTCGTCACCGATCCACCATTTGCGATCGAGTTCACGGCGCAACGGAGCAACTATAACCGGACCGGATCGAGAGTTCTGGAAGGATACAACGAAATTTCCCAGAAGAACTACTATGAATTCACCACTTCATGGATGAAACAGGTTCATCGGATCCTCAAAGAAAACGGCAGCATGTATGTATTTTCGGGGTGGAACAATCTCAAAGATATTTTAACTGCCCTGGACGAGATTGGGTTTGTCACGGTGAATCACATTATCTGGAAGTATCAATTCGGAGTTGTGACCAAACGGAAATTCGTCACCTCTCATTATCACTGTCTGTATGTCTGTAAAAATGAAGGGAAAAGAAAGTTTCTGCCCTATGCGCGATTCGGCAAGAATCGGAAGGATTCCGACGGCCGAAGCCTGCATTACCAGGACAAGGAAGACGTCTGGACCATCCACCGCGAATATTGGAACGGGGATCAAAAAACACCTACGAAGTTACCCGCAGAACTCATCAAGAAAATCCTCCTATACTCCAGCGAAGAAGGAGATGTGGTGTTGGACCCGTTCCTTGGATCGGGGCAAGTGGCTGTTGTCAGTAAGATGCTTCACAGGAGTTTCGTCGGTTTTGAGATT
>CAIVHJ010000196.1 GCA_903905665.1 uncultured Phycisphaerales bacterium | reverse complement strand
CCCTCTCCCCTAAAGGGGAGAGGAGTAATTAGGATGAGCCCTAAGTTCAAAACCCGTCGCACCTGATGACATGAAACATGCACGGGGTTTATTCGATGCCATGTTCGGTCAACCAGCGTTCGGCGTCGATGGCGGCTTTGCATCCCATTCCTGCGGCAGTAACCGCCTGTCGATACACGTGGTCCGCGACATCACCGGCACAGAAAACTCCATCGACGCTCGTCGATGTACGGTCGGGTTCTTTCAGACGTATGTAGCCTTTGTCATCCAGATCGAGGTGACCTGCCAAGAATTTCGTCGCCGGCGTATGACCGATCGCCATGAACAATCCCCCCAACTCCAGAGTGGAGAGCTGCTGCGATACGGTGTCGCGCAGTCGGACACCGGTGATCTTCGATTCACCGAGCACTTCGACGGGAATCTTGTTCCACAGGACTTCAATTTTTTCGTTTTTGAAGGCCCGTTCCTGCATGACTTTGGATGCACGGAGTTTGTCACGCCGATGGATGAGACACACTTTTCGCGCAAATTTCGTCAGATACGTGGATTCTTCGACGGCAGAGTCGCCGCCACCCACGACGCCGAGTACCTGATTACGAAACATCGGGAGCGCGCCGTCGCAGACGGCACAGGCGCTGACGCCTCCCCCGCTTGCGGCCAGTCGCTGCTCACCGGGAATTCCGAGCCAGTCGGCGGTCGCACCCGTCGCCACGATCACAGTGTGAGTTTCAATCTGTTGATCGTCAGAATCCCATAAGCGAAATGGGCGACGTGAAAAATCAACTCGTGTGATCATCCTGGGCATGACCCGCATGCCGAACCGTCGGGCCTGAGCCTCGAAACGCTGCATCATTTCCGGTCCGAGCACTCCGTCGGGAAAGCCGGGATAATTTTCCACTTCCGTCGTGAACATCAGTTGTCCGCCGGGAATGATATTGGCGGCCCCATCCTGACGAGGTTCGTCGGCATACAAAATGGGATTCAGATTGGCCCGCGCGGCATAAATGGCCGCCGTGTAACCCGCCGGACCCGATCCGATGATTACGACTTTTTCAGGCACGTTGCTCTCCGAAAAGATCATCCGGGCACGGCATGCCGTGCCCCTACTGCGACTGCAAACCTATGTCGAGCCGCCATTACGATCAGGAACCACTGGGGCCGGTGGACGAAATTGAAAAGTCAATGTCGTCGGTTGTTTGCTCGGCTACGACGGTCGCATTCCCTTCGTAACTGCCGCATAAGTCACCGTCTTCGCAGATGGTACCATTTTCGTTGTCGTCAGTCCCGGCGCGAACTTCGTACAAACCGGGAGGCAGGTCTGTGAGCGTATAGACAAAATTCTGATCGTAGGAAGTCTGGGTGGTGGCGACGACGTCACCGGTGTCGGGGTTGACGGCTTCCACAACGACAATCTTCGTGAAGACGGTGGAAGATACCTCCATGATCACAGTGATCGTAACCGGATCGACACCATCCGCCTGCAAGGTGATTTGCCCGTGATAGGTTCCATCCGCGAGTCCGGATCGGGTCGCCCGAGCGACAACTTTGCTGTAATTCGTTTTGGCCGCAGGTTCGGTCCCGCGTGCAGTAAGCCAGCTACCCCCATCGTCGGTCGTTACCTGAACCGCTGTGATGTTCAGAAAACCGTCACCGGTGTTCGTGATCGTGACTTCCTCCTCGGTTTGTGCAACGCCAAAATCCAGCGACGTCGGATCGGTGGACAACTGCGGGGATTCAGGCAACTCACCGGATTGCACCATTTTCACCGCTGCTTCGGCATCGATCAGTCCATAGCCGTAATAATTATCCTTGCCGGCTGTTCCCAGATCGACGGCGGTGTTGATCAAGACCTGTTTGACCTGCGTCGGCGTCAGGTCGGGATTGAGGCTGAGCATCAGAGAGATCACGCCGGCGGCATGGGGACTCGCCATGCTCGTTCCCTCAAAATAATCGTAGCCGAACTCGATGGTTCCGCTGGAATCGTTGCCCACCGTGCTGTACACACCGTCGGGGTAACCGTCGTGGTTGGCGTCAGCGTAAAGGTCTCCGCCCGGCGCAACAAAGTCCAGCGTCGAACCGTAATTGGAATAAACCGCCAGTTGATTCTCGGCATCGGTCGCCCCAATCGAGATGGTTTCAGGATAGGATGCCGGCGGAGCGGGCAACGACGAACCTTCATTTCCGGAAGCGGCGACGATCGTCACGCCGACCTCAACCAGCGCCTGACAGGCGGCCCGTTCGATATCGGAATCCGGTTCACCGGCATATCCACCGAGACTGAGGTTGAGAACCTTTGCAGGATGCTGGGGGATGATGCCGCTGGCGTTTTCCAGTCCCCCGCAGTAGCGCATCGCTTCAACGATGTCCGAGATGGAACCCCCGCCGATTCCAAGCGCTCGGAGCATCATGATTTTGCCCTCCCACGTCACCCCGGCGACGCCGATGTTGTTGTTCGTAGCAGCGCCGATGGTCCCGGCGGTATGCGTGCCGTGAAACGAACTGTTGCCCGGGTCATCACCGGGGTCGTCTGGGTTGGGATCCATTCCGTTTCCGTCCCCGGCGGTTTGTAAATCCGTGATGAAATCATAACCTTCGGTGGAGAGTCGTCCCTGCAAATCGGGATGATCGACGAGAACGCCGGTATCGACCAGCGCGACCACAATATCGTCGCTTCCGGTGGTCACGTCCCATGCCTGTGGAAGCTTGAGGGATTCGTAATGCCACTGACGAACGTAATAGGGATCGTTCGGAGTTGTGGCGGTTGGGAATCGAAGGTAATTCGGTTCGGCGTATTTGACGCCCGGCATCTGTTTCAAGCGTTGCGCCTGATGCAGGAGGGAAAGGTATTCTTTTTGCGGCGTGTCGGAGGAGCGAAGGCTTCGACACGAATAGCGATGAATTCCAGAAGGCGAAACCGATCGCAAAGTCATACGACTATTGCTCTGAACCGTACGCTGAACTTCGGCCGGTGCGTCATTGTCGTAAACGACCAGCAGTTCGCCGGGTCGATGGGCAGGACGGGTTCCCATGAACGCCGGGACGCGTCGGCCGTGACGTAGCACCGAGGAAGCCACCGTCTGGTCAATAACAGTAATCTGCCCCGTGATCGAACCGACCGGAGGTTCACAGGCATCGCCCACTCCATCACCGTCGGAATCTTCCTGCTGGGGATTGGCCGCGTCCGGGCAGTTGTCGCAGACATCCCCGACGCCATCACCATCCGAGTCCGCTTGATCGGCGTTGGGTTCATTGGGACAGTTGTCACACGCATCCCCGACGCCGTCACCGTCCGAATCCTGCTGATTTTCATTCGCCACCGTGGGGCAGTTGTCCGAAGCGTCTGGAATACCGTCGTTATCCTGATCGGAGGACGAGTTAGCGTTGATGTTGACGTTGTGATTAACGTTCTGATTGCCGTCGTTGCTGCAACTCGCCGCTAAAAAATACGGAATAAAAACCAGCGCGACCAACTGAATATTGCTCAACAAAAACCGCAAAATGATCATCAACATATTCGGCATCCTTCCATGAAACAGGAAATATCCTTTTACTCACTCCAGTGGACACTATCAAATACTATAGGTCATAGTGGTTTGTCCCAAAAATTCGGACACTGATTCCGGTTTCGCCAATTCAAGTTATTTCATCAACCGTATGGGTTCCATCGTGTTGCGGGGGCCTGACGATTCGGTCTGAAAAATCAATTCCCCGATCGGAAAATCGATTCCTGTAATATTATCGCCGGGGGAGACAATAATTGCGTTGGCTTCGATGGAGGACGGATATCCCCCGCAAAGTTCCCCAATGTCGCAAATGTAACCGTCGTTGTCGCGATCGGTACCGGCGTAAACTTTGTACGTTCCGGGCAGCAAATTGATCACGCCATAGGCGAATTGATCATGAATCGTCGTCCTGTCCTGAGCGATGGAAGCGCGGGAAGTCGAATCGAGCAACACGACATAAATCGTATCCGTGATCAGGGCCACATCGCCGACAGTGACGGCGACGTCGATCGTTTGGGGGGTCAGATCGGCGGCGGTGACGAGAACCTGTCCATAATAAATTCCATCCTGCAGGTTATCGCGGACGACGGAAACAATCACGGCGGACGCGTTGGAGTTTCCCGAACTCGGAAGGAGACTGGCCGAAAGCCATCCGGAACCGTCCAGCTCGGTGACTTGGGCCTGCTGCACGTCGAGTGTCGCCCCCCCCGTGTTGGTTACAAGAATCATCAGTTCGTCGAGGGAGGTTCCGAAATCGACCGAGTGGGCACTGAGGCTAAGTTTGGGTATAGTGGATACGATTGCTCCACCCCGAACCGCCGCTTCGTTGACCGCCAGAGCGGCATCTACGACCCCGGCGCCGAACTGGTCGTCCACGCCGGGATCACCGACGTCCCTCGCGGTGGTCGTGAGGATTTCGAGTGCTTCGTCGGCGGTCATGGCAGGATAGACCGATTTCATCAATGCGACCACACCGGCGACATGAGGACTTGCCATGCTGGTGCCGTGTTGCAGTCCCAAAGTAGTCGTGATGGTGCCGTTCAAGTCGGAAGCCTGCAGACTTAACACGCCGTCCCCATAACCGTCACCGTTATAGTCCACGGACAGATTCCCTCCCGGGGCGGTAATATCGATGGTGCTTCCGAAATTGGAATAGGGTGCGAGTTTGAATTGAGGATCGCAGGCGGCAACTGAAATCACGTGGTCGTACGAGGCCGGATAGGCCGGAGCCGACGTGGCTTCGTTCCCGGCGGCTGCTACAATCACCACACCCAGAGCCGCTGCGGCCGCCACGGCGTCTCCCATCGTGGTGGACGGCGGCGAACCCGCCGGACTCGCCAAACTCATGTTGATAATGTCCGCCGAATGTTCGGGCAATGTTCCACTGACGTTATCCATGCCTGCTGCAAAACGAATGGCTTCGGCAATGTCGAACGACGTTCCCCCCCCGACGCCCAGCGCGCGAACCGGCATCACCTTGCACCCCCAGGTCACTCCTGCCACATCCGAATCATTGTCCGTGGCAGCGCCGATGGTTCCAGACACGTGCGTCCCGTGAAACGAACTCGCGCCGGGTCCGCCCGACAAATCCCCCATGTCGTACGGATCGGGGTCCACGCCGTCTCCGTCACGAGCAGACGTGCTGTCGCTAATGAAGTCATAACCGCTCACCAAACGACCTGCCAAGTCCGGATGATCCGTGACCACACCGGTATCGACGACCGCCACGACGACGTCGCTGCTTCCGGTCGTAATGTCCCAAGCATCGGGCAAGTTGATCAAACCGTAGTGCCATTGATACGAATAGTACGTATCGTTGGGAACATGAGTCGGATAATAACGTCCGTTGGGTTCAGCCATCTGAATCTCCCGATGACGTTGAACTTGTTGCACCAGACGGCGGGTATGCTCGAATTGTGCAGTGCGTGGAAGTTTTTTCCCTTCCACGCTTCGCAGCAAATATACACCCGATGGTGACCGCGCCAGTACCTCCAGTCCCATGGACTCCAACACCGTCGCCTGCTGCGCGCTTCGCACCGAAGATTTGAACCGAACCAAAACATGAGACGGCACGAACTGATCCTGAACCGCCATTGGTTCGGGTTTCAGAACGCGAGAACCGACGGTAAACGGAGCCGATGCCCCGTTCGCACCCGACGACCGAAACTCCAAACCGAGGGCGTAGTTTTCGTCACCGCTGAGCGAAACCACCGTGAGACCGAAATTCCCGTTGACGATGAACGTCGCACGTTCAGGATTTTTTTCGGTATTGACGCATTCCGTGAACATCTGCGAATCGGTTCCCAATTGACAGGCAGTCGTCTGCAAATCAGAGAAACCCAGCGCCACGTCCCGTTCGGCCGGATTGACCGGATTAAAATCGAACGTCAGAATGACTTTGACTTCCAACGGGCCCCCTTCCACGTTGAAGACGAAGTTATCACTGACGTCCCCGTTCTCAACGGACACATTTCCGAAAATTTTGATTCGATCATCGCTGTGGACGGTCGCAACCGCCGCCAACCCATTCAGCGAATCGTTGGGTTCTGCTTCGGTAATCGTGGTATGGTTTTCCCGACTGATGACAGTCAATTGGCCTGCGAGCGAGCTTGGATTGGCGATCACGTTTCCATTGGCATTGGAGTTTGTATTTCCATTAAGGCCATCACCGTTGCAACCCGAAGCCAATACTACGAACCCCAATACGCTCAGAAGCAATTCGCCGCGCTGAATCATTTTAATCCTCCCGAAATTGGAAACATTCTAGGATACTCCATCGGCAGATTCAAAAGGCTCACTCCCGCCCTTTCGCAGCGCACGTGAAACAATGAGATGATGATCGGCCTCGCTCCAGAAAGTCACAACCCCAAACGCGACAAAGAGATACTCATTATCATCGGAGCCGATTCCGGCGTGCCAAGGCTTGAATCTCACGAAGAACGCATCCCCTCAAACGATCAACATGGCATCGCCGTAACTGTAGAACCGATACCGCTCGCTGACGGCATGGGCATACACACGGCGCATGAGATCGATCCCGCCGAAAGCGTAGATCATCGCCAAAAGCGTACTCCGGGGCAAATGAAAGTTCGTGATGAGGGCATCGATGCACCGAAACGGATACGGCGGATAAACGAACAGATTCGTCGCACCGCTGTTGTGTCCTGTTCGCGCAACGGTTTCCAGCACCCGCGTCGTGGTGGTTCCAACCGCCACGATCCTCCTGCCTTCAGATCGAGCGCGAGTGATCTGATCCCAAATCGGCGGAGCAATTTCGTACGCCTCAGAATGCATGACGTGGTCTTTGAGATCTTCAGCCTCGATCGGAGTGAACGTTCCCATACCCACGTGAAGGGTCAGTTCCAGAACAGTAATTCCTTGGGCGCGAAGGCGATCGAGCAAGTCGAGATCGAAATGCAGACCCGCCGTCGGCGCCGCCACGGCACCGCTTTGACTCGCATAAACCGTCTGATAGTGATGCCGGTCCGATGGTTCCTCATGATTATCCGCTCGCTTGATATAGTGGGGAAGCGGAACCCGTCCGACGCGATCCAGAATCGTTTCCGGAGCATCGGTGGGCTGAATCGACAACCGGTATCGCCCCCGTTCGCACCGTTCGAGCACTGTGACTTCGCGGTGTTCCGAATCACCTTCAAAATGCAGCACTTCGTTAATTCGCAAGCGATCGGCGGATCGCAGCAGAACTTCCCACTGTCCGTCGATGGAACCCGTCAACCACAACCCCTCGATCAAACCACCCGTCTGCCTGCGAAGATGGAATTTGGCGGGCAGCACGCGAGTGTTGTTGAGCACCAGCACGTCGTCAGCGCGAAGAATTTCCGAAAGGTCGGTGAAACAACGGTCCTGCCACTGTCCGATTCGACGATCCACGACCAGCAACCGACTTTGGGATCGGTTCTCCAATGGAGATTGTGCGATTCGATCGTCCGGCAGGTCATAATCCAGATCGGTGGTCTTCATTCCATCCATCGTATCGGTTCTTGGAAACCGGGTGATTCGGATTGGCCCTTAATTCTGAGTTGCTTCCTTCCGGATGGTCGGTTCTGGCGTCTTGAACGTGACGGTCGAATCGTCCGGAATACTGTTGGTGATAAACGCCGACCCGCCCACCACCGCCGCGCGACCGATGACCGTCTTTCCGCCCAGCACCGTGGCATTCGCATAAAGCGTCGCAT
>CAIVHJ010000195.1 GCA_903905665.1 uncultured Phycisphaerales bacterium | reverse complement strand
GCCTCCCCCGCTGAATTCAGGTGAATGAAGTCCTTTAAAAATTCCTTTCCTGTGGCATTGGTGGCTTCCAAGTAACGCTTCCAATCGCTGCGGATATCCACCGGTTCAAACCCGTATTTTTTTGATAAATTAATGATCAAATCCGATTCCTCCTGGTGGACGCGTTGGTAAACGCTGTTGCCGATCCAGGAGACATGATGCGTCATCGGCATCACTTCCGCCGTGGTGAGGGTCCGCATCTTGGAGAAAACCTCCTCCATATCGGGTGCGCCGTAATCGTGAAAAACGATCAGGTCCGCGCCTGCCGGATACGCATCGCCATACATGGTGTCTTTCAGATAGTTCGACATGAAACCGCCAATCGCGGGATTCTCCGCCACGATGTCCGCATTGGGATAGCGCTTCCGCAATTCGGCCACGATATTATTCCACCAATTCTGTGCGATAATGGACTGCCCGTAAAAGAGGATCTTCACCTGGTTGCGGTGTTCGGGAGTGCTGGTTTCTAGCAGGTGCATGGTCCGCTGAATCCGGCTGCCATAGGGAACCGGCGGTTCGCTCAGTTGGAACCCATCCAATCCTGACTCGCTGGCAGGGCGGGGGGCCGACCTTGGCTTCCAATCGGCGGATGTCTTCCCTGCTTCGGCCACCTCGCCGCCGTCAACCCGCGACAGAGCAAAATCATCCAGCCAGATTTTAAATTGTTTGTGCGGCTCATCGCTGTTGACGGACAGTCGAATGTCAATCCAACCGGTTCCCGGAGGGGTTTTGAACACCAGACTCCCTTCCTGCCAGTCCGTGCTCGGAGCCGTCATGGAAGTCCCGAATTGCTTGAGAAACTTGCTGCCCGCAGGCGGCGCCGCCACTGGTCCGGGCGTCTGGCAGAAAATCATGATTTCCGCCTTGCTCTTCGCCGTCAGACCGTCGCCCTTCCAATACCAGGTCAACTTGTATTCCGTATCCGGTTGGACAAGGATTTCATTGGACGGTGAGCATAGCAGGCCTGAAGCGGCACCATGTTTCCCTCCCTCATGAACCCCAAAGCTCTCAATGCGCAACGATCCCTTGCCCGCACCATGCGAAACGGAATCCCACACGTAACGAAGGCCGAGATCTTGACTGCCATCGGAACTGTTTGGAATGCGTGTTGGCACGAACCGCCCGCTTTCCCACCAGGCCAGTCTGCCGTTGTCCTCTTTTTCAAAATCGCCGTTCGGGAGGGGAGTCGCGTGCATATTTGCAGTGGCGAGCATGACAGAGATGAAAAAATAGAGGGAATTGGTTTTCATGGGATAAACAGAGTTCGCAGAAGGACGAAATAGGCCAATCAATAGCAGTTGACAAGAAGAAAGTTCCGACAGTTCTGAAGTAGTGAAAATCTCCTGATCCTTTTGTGTTTCCTGACTGCCACATGAGCCCCAACCATCAAAAAACGGCAACGCACACGCTGTCCATAGCGGCGTTTATTCCTCTCATGGACAATAACGATTTGCGATGTGGGCTACTTATTTCCGGCGCTTATGTGACGGCTTCGCCGGGGATCCAGAATGTTGTCTGGGGAGTGATCGATTCGGGCTCTCCCTCCACATCGAGCACGAGGGTGGTCGCGATCGGATCGGGCAAGGGAACCGGCAGTCCCTGCAGCACGAGGCGGCCGTTGGTTTGCTCAAATGCCACGTCTTTTCCGCCATTCAAAAACCTCGCTGAGAGGACCTTGTTCTTGAGTTCGCCGAAGCACAACTCCGGCCCGGTGCTGTTCCAGATATGGAGATAGATCCGGCTCCCTTTGGTCGTGACCCGTCCCCAGTTGCTCCATGTGAACGGCGAGCGGGACGAGCCGTGGATCGACTCGCCGTTCTGCCTCAGCCAGTCTCCGGCTTTGCGCAGGATATCCACCGATTCGACAGGGATCGTGCCGTCGGAGCGCGGGCCGACGTTGAGCAGGAGATTGCCAGCCTTCGAGGCCGTGTCCGTGAGCATCTGGATGACCTGTCTCGGGTTTTTCCAGTTGGCGTCACCAGCGTGGAAGCCCCAGTTGTCGTTGAGCGTCATGCACGCTTCCCACGCCACTCCGGGCTTTGCCGCCTTGATCGCCTGCTCGCTGATGCTCACGTGCCACGGATCGCCGTTGCGCTCATTGATGAGGATGTCGGGCTGGAGCCTCAGGATTTCCTCGTTGACCTCGCGGCTTTGGAGGTTGTCGGGAATGCACCCATCAAACCAGAGATAGTCGATCTTCCCGTAGCGGGTCATCAACTCGACGAGCTGGGCGCGATAATACGCGATGAAACGCAACCTCGCCTCGTTCGAAGACCAGTCACTGTTGCCCGGCCAGTCGCGAAAGTAGGGTCCGGGGTAGTCGGGATGGAACCAGTCCGCCGGCGAGTAATACAAGCCGACCTTGAGCCCGGTCCTGCGGAAGGCCTCTACGAATGGGCCGACGAGGTCGCGTTTCGGCCCCACCCGTCCGGCATGGAAATCCCCGGCATCTGTCGGCCAGAGCGCAAACCCGTCATGGTGGCGGGCGGTCAGCACCGCGTAGCCCATGCCGGCTTCCTTGGCGAGTGCTGCCCAGGCGGAGGGATCGTAGTTTTCGGCGCGGAAGCGATCGACGCAAAGCGCGCTGTAATCGTTCTTGGAAATGCGTTCGCGGTTCGCCACCCATTCGCCGCGCCCAGCGGCTGAATACGCCCCCCAGTGGATAAACATCCCGTAGCGGGCTTCGTGGAACCAGTTTGTGCTTGTCATAAGATATGGTGACCTGCTTCGCGGTGCGTTCGGCAACGCTACGGATTAAAAACCGGGGTATTGCCTCCGAGCGCGGAGGCAATCGATTTGGGTTTGAAGTGTGCGGCAGGTAAAAAATAGGCTGATAAATGACTGTTGACAAGAAGAAATCGTTCCGACAGTTTTGAAGTTCTCAAAATCTCCAGATTCTATTTTCCACTAGGGTCTTATGTAGTTGAGAGAGGGTGCTGGCGGAGATGTTTTAGGAGTATGGGGTAGATTTTACGATGTCTGTGGTTCCAACGCCACTCACATTCTTTGAGATGTGTGAGGAACTTTTCCTT
>CAIVHJ010000194.1 GCA_903905665.1 uncultured Phycisphaerales bacterium | reverse complement strand
TTCCGCTGGGAACCAATACCAACGAAACGATTTACTTGATCCGGCACGCAGAGGCGCATCCGGATCCGGGGGGCAGTTTTGAAGACGGCAACTATGTGGGTGCGGGGCAATGGCGCGCGCTGGCCCTTCCCAACCTTCTGCCCAGTGCTCTGCGTGGTCAAGCCAGTCCCACCGTGGTTTATTCCATCGACCCCGCACAGTCGTTCGCTCTGGGGGGTGGTTTCGATATTTCCTATGTCAGGCCCTCATTAACGGTACTGCCCTATGCAATCGCCAATAATATGCCCTATTATCTGGTCTCAAGCTTCTCTATAGGGACTGATCCGACCGATCCGGGCGTAGCCAAGGCCACCAATGACTTTTTATTTACAAACCTTAACGGCAATAATCTATCCAATCAAACCATACTGTTGGCGTGGGAGCACGAACACTATCCGCCGCTGATAACTTACCTCCTACAGAGCTATGGCGGCACCGTCCCAGTCCCGGAGCTCTCCTGGCCGCAGACCGACTACGACACGATCTGGACCGTGACGCTTGACGCCCAAGGCAATCTGACAGTGAACAACGCATTGTGCGAGGGCATCGATTCCACGCCGCTGCCGGCCACGGCTCCTCAATTCTGACCGTCTCTACGGCGAGTCCTGGATAGTGCTGCCTTCGCCGACTCATTGTCGTCTCGGCCTCTGAGGCTTCAAAGTTTCGAGGCCCCCTCTCGTTTGTCACGGCTTCGATTACCCTCGGTGCTTAAAGGGGAAGAAATCCTCATATAGGCCGCATCCTGGCCGTGGCTGATGTGGTGGATGCTATGGCCTCACACAGGCCCTATCGTCCCTGTTTGGGAATCGATGCGGCTCTTGACGAAATCGAAAAGAACAGAGGAATCCTTTACGATAATACTGTCGCAGATGCCTGCCTGAGGCTATTCCGGGAAAAAGGTTTTCAACTTGCTGGGACTTAATTATAAGTGGTAATCTTCACTTTAATACCAAATCGCAAACCGCGGATAAGTAGGTGTTATCGTGAGAGCTTGGGTTTACAAGCTCCTTGATATCCGGACGCCAAGTTCAACCAACATCTTGAATCCGCATATTCAATAAACTGTCGCCGATTTTGTTTTCTCTATCCGCTCCTGCTGCAAACGTAAAATGCGGCAAATATTTCATTGATAGACATAACCGTCCTATCCTATGTTTCCTCCACGCGCTCAGAGCAGTGCCAGGATTCCGGCTTTTAAACAAACGCGGAGTACGGCTGGTACGCCAGCTCCAGCATCGTGACGGGCCCGGGCGTGTTCATCCCCAAAGAGACGGCCGAGGACATCGCGGACAACTGGAGCAAGATCATCGATCTGAAGGACGCCAAGTATTACAATAGCTCCACCGATCGGATTCCCGATCTGATGAAGTTCCTCCAGCTCAGACACGCAGGGTCTGGTGCAGCAGAACTAACGCACAGGAACGCAACGAAAAGCGGATCCGGAAGCAGGCGCCTGGCGTGCCTGCTTCCGTGCCTGGCAGCATTGCTCAGCCGGGCGGAGTTCCCGGCGGGTTCGACCATAAAGATTAAGAAAGGAGGAGGTATGACTGGTATATGTACATATGGCGGCTACGTATCGCGGTTTCGCCTGCAGCGTAACGTGATTTTCGCCGCAATGGGCTGGATGGACCCCTCGACGATCGAAAATGCGGCGGGCGAGAAGGCCGTCGCCAACTTTGACGAGGACAGCATCACCATGGCCGCGGCGGCGGGACAGTATGCCCTGAAGGGGTTCGACCGCAGCAAGGTGCAGGGCATTTATTTCGCTTCGACCTCGATGCCGTACAAAGAGCGGCTCAATTCCGGCATCATCACGGCGGCACTGAACGTGGACGATCAGGTGCGGAGCGCCGACTATGGCGGCGCCGTCAAGGCCGGCACGACGGCGCTTATCTCCGCGATGGAGAGCGTGGAGTCGGGCCGTATCGACAACATCGTAGTGTGCGCGTCGGACTGCCGCCTGGGCCTGACTCACAACCTCGGCGGCGCGCCGTCGTCCAACATTGCGGCGATCTCCATCGTCGGCAGGCAGGGTTGACGCCGCCTGCGGCAATCACGTCGACATGATCGGAAGGGGCTGGCGTCGCGCCGGCCCCTTTTTTTGACAGATCAATTCTTCCGCTCCGGCTGCAAACGTAAAGTGCGGCACGTCCCGCCACATCCGCATAATCTTCAATTGTCCCGAGCCAATTGCAAAAGTCTCAATTCAACGCAAGTTGAGAGCACATAAAGCTCAGCAATAACTAAAAATCGGGCTTGCGTTTAGGTAGTTCATTCAAAATGACAAGAAAACCTTCAAAACACCTGTTTTCTGAGGATGGTTA
>CAIVHJ010000193.1 GCA_903905665.1 uncultured Phycisphaerales bacterium | reverse complement strand
TCCGCGAAGCCGGACGATCAATTTATCCTGCGCCCGAAATGAAACGATGGGATTTCACCTGATCCTCGAATCACCTCGCCGTTCCTATAAAAACGTGACCATTTCTACCGAGGCGATTACTGCGGAGTCTGAATCGCCGAATCCGGCGGTGATCACTTTTTACCGGGTTTGGTTTGTCGGGGTCGAGAATTGGCCGGGTTGGTATCTCAAGATGGTTGATCCAAAAGATCGGATCACCGAAGTACCCGATCTGCTGATTCCCGGTTCGGCTCCAAAGCTGGGCCAGCCATACGAACTCAACGCTGAGCAGAAGTTGTATCTGTGGGTGGACGTTCGCATTCCGCGATCTGCTCCCGCGGGTCGATATGTCTCGGCGATTCATGTCTTGTCGGATCGGCAACTCCTCGCCAATGTCCCGCTGGTCGTGGACGTGACGCCGCTGGTGCTTCCCGATGACGTCGGCGTGGATATGTTGGCGCCGGTTCACTTGCAGAAATTACTGGGTCACCATCTGGCGATTGACGGCGAGCCGTTTGCACCGGAGCGACTGATCCGGGGGCAACCGCTTTATGACGAATCGATCCAGTTGGTCCATAATACGCTTCGGATGTTGCAGGATCATCGTCTCAGTCCCTATCTGACGGGTTTTTATCCGATCAACAAGGTTAACGAGCAAGGGGCGCCGATTGTTCGGTGGGACGACTACGATATGGTGGTGGAGGATTTTTTAGCAGGGCGAATGTATCCTGATCAACCACCCGTGCGACATTGGATGATTCCATTCGACGAGAAATTTCCCAACCCACCGACGTATGATCCGTTCACTTCGCCGACGTACACGCGCCAACTCCGACAATACCTATCGGCGTGCAGCCAGCATTTTGTGGATCGGGGATGGATGAACCGGGCGTTTGTCCTTTTACCGGGGCCCGGATCGGAACAAAGCCATGCGGTTTCCACCACGTATACGAAGGAGGCGTTTGACCGAGTTCGTTTGTGTGGGGGGGTGGTGCGATTGGCTGATCCGCAGTTTCGGATCGTGGCGAGGATGCCGCCGCAAGACCTGAAACCCTATGGATGGGAGGATTATCCGAACGTGGACATGGGCGCGTATGTGAACGTTTGGTGTCCGCCGGCCCAGTTTGTCAATGCCGACCTCATGTATGATCCGTCGTTTCGCAGTCAGGATCGCTGGATGATGCCGGATCGCCCGCCGTTTTCCGGCAGTTTGGACCTGATCAGTCCCGACACGTTCGAGCGCGTGATACCGTTTCAGGCGGACTGGCTTAAAGTGACGGCGGTTCTGCTCCCCGAAGTGAACAACTGGAGCGAGGATTTTTCGCAGCGATCACCCCAGGCGCAGATTTTGCGAACCCCCGCCCCCCTGATCCTGCCGGGTCAGATTTGTGGACTGAACGAACCGTTGCCGACGCTGCGATTGAAATTGCTTCGGCGTGGAATGGAAGACCTCGCGTATGTCCGATTGTGCGAGCAACAGGGTCTGAGCGAAGAAGCCCACGTCGTCCTCAACTCGCTGTGTCGATATGCCGGTTTGGCGGCTTGTGGGGCGCACTTGGCGGATGCGCGCTGCGACGGATGGGTGCAAAACGTCGATTGGTGGAACGCCGGTCGAAATCTGTTGAGTCAGGCATTGCTCCAGTCGAGTCGCAATCCGCTCGTTCGTTCGGAAGACATTCTGGCGACGCTGGACTGGCAAAGATTTCTCGATGCGACGCAGGAGGTTCGTTGCCGTCCGCTGGGAGTTCGAGTGCAGTGGAATCCCGATTTGAAAAGCGATTCAAAAGCGTTCTTCAATTTGGATGTTTATGTGAGCGTTGACAATTACACGCGGTCGGCCGTTCGGCCCACACTTGGTTTTGGATCGCTCCCGATGGGATGGGAACCCGCGTCTGCGCAAACTCGAATGGAAGAGATTTCACCTTATTCAATCCAACCGGTTGCTTTGTCGATTCGGGCATCACAGATTCCGACCGGTACCGATGGAAAACTGAAAATCCCTCTGACACTCCATACCGACGGGGGTGAAGACCGGACGCTGGAGATTCCGATTGCGCATATTTCGGTGTCGCGGTTGAGCCAACCCCCCGTGCTGGACGGAGACTTGGCAGATTGGCCCATCGGCATCGGAAATGTCGTCGGTCATTTCATGCCGATTCAGGGTGAGAGTTCCGAATCGGCGGCCGGACCGGTGAGCGATGGGGTGATGGGTTTGCTGGCTGCCGACAAGCAATACCTTTACTTTGAGTTTCATTGTACGACCACCGGCCGGTTTGCTCCGTCCACGACGCAGCGGAATTTTATCCGGCAGGAGGATTCCATTCCCACAGGGGAGGAACTTCTTGAAATCCTCATCGATCCGACCAACGGGCGATCCATGTCTCCGTCGGATTTGTACCACGTCGTGATCAAACCTTCGGGGGTCATTTTTCTCGAACATGGAATCCGGTCCCAGCCCCAAATCGGCCCGGTGGAGAGCGGAACCACTGAAGTGGAAGGGGTTACGCGGATTCTCGACGACCGGTGGATTGTCGAGGGTCGGATTCCGTTGTCGGCATTTGGTGATTCTGCGGCCCGCCCCCGCACTTGGGGTATTAATATCTGCCGATTCAACGTCGCCGAAAAACAGTATACCAACTGGTCGCAGGCGGTCTGGAATACCTACAATCCTCAGTCGCTTGGGAATATGACCTTTGGAAACTGACGACCATTTTGAAATGGACCAACCACCTGTTCACGTTCTCGATCTGAACCCCGACGATCTCCAGTCGCACCTGGTAGAATTGTTCGGGCCGGAAATTCCATCCTATCGCGCGAAGCAGATATTTGAATGGGTCTATCGGCACAGGATCCACAACTTTGCGGAAATGACCAATCTGCCGCGTAGCATCAAGGAGTTGCTGGATTTGCATTTTTGTATCTATGCCTCTTCGGTGGTCCAGAACCGGCCGTCGAATGACGGGACTCGTAAACTATTGTTGAGGTGGCCGGATGGGGCGACGAGTGAATGTGTGTTGATTCCCACCGAGGATCGTCGAACCGCGTGTCTCTCTGCGCAGGTCGGCTGTCCTGTGCAGTGTGTTTTTTGCGCCAGTGGTGTGGGCGGATTGGATCGCAACCTCACGACCGGCCAGATTGTGGAACAGGCGCTGCGCCTCATCGATCTATGCCCCGACGAAACAAAGCTGACCAATATCGTTTTTATGGGAATCGGGGAACCGCTTGCCAACTATGATGCCGTGATCGGGGCGATTCGGATTTTGCATGCACCCTGGGGGATGGGTTTGGGTGCGCGTCGGTTGACGGTCAGCACGATCGGGCTTCCCCAGCCGATTCGGAAGTTGGCGCAGGAAGGTTTGCCGATCAATTTGGCCTGGTCGCTGCATGCGCCCAACGATACGCTTCGACGTCAACTGATTCCATGGGCCGCGAAAATTCCGCTGGACGAGGTGATCGACGCCTGTCGATACTTCTTTGAGACGACCGGCCGCGAAGTGACGCTCGAATATCTGGTGCTGGACGGCGTCAATCATCGCCCCGAACACGCCGAACAACTGGCCCGGATTGCGAGTGCGATCCGCGCCAACGTGAACCTGATTCCATATAATCCTGTTGCGGGGCTGGGTTTTGCACGTCCGGATGACGCGGTGGTGATGCAGTTCGAACAGAGGCTTCGCCGGCTTGGCGTGAACGTACACGTTCGTCATTCTCGTGGTTTGGATATCGACGCTGCCTGTGGCCAACTTCGGCGTCAAAACCAAAACCCCCGGTCGTGACTTGGCATTGAAAGTGGATTACAATTAAATTCGATAATGACCCTCGTGAATGATGAAATCGCTGATGACCTCTTTTTGTCCCGACGGCTATGGATAACATCACTCTGGATCAATTCCTGAATCCCCTGGGATTCGCCCTGTGGACGGCGTGGTGCCTCGCCACGGTGTATTGTGTGTACGTCTGCGATCATCACCCCAACATTCCCGTCGAGCTTCGCCCCTGGTACAACCTGCTGGTGCTGGTGACGGGACCGTGGGGACTTGCGGTTCTGCTTTCACGTTATCGTTATCCCGCGAACGAAGCCGCCGCGCGCGAATACAAGGACCATCTGGCCGGTGGTCCTGTGGTGGGTTGGCTGATGCGTGTCTTTGGGTTGACCCGCGAAATCGTCCACCAGGAAATCACGGTTGAACTGTGTACGTCAGATGGGAAACCGCTGGCGCAAATCGATTCGCGTTTCGCCGGACGTGCCCAACCAGAGGAAAGCGACGCGCTGCGACGAATCAAGGAATTTCTTCAAAATGCCGTCACCCTGCGGAGTACCGACGTTTTGCTGGATCCCCGTTCGGATGATCAGTATTCCATCCGTTTTCGGATCGACGGTGAATTGGAGGAAAACGATCGGACCGGATCCGCTATAGGCGTGAACATGCTGAACTGCCTGAAGATCGCCTCGAAGCTGGATATTGCCGAGCGGCGCCGGCCCCAGGACGGCTCCTTCATGATCAAGACCTCCGACTGGGAAATCAACTGCCGACTCGCGTGCACCGGAACATTGCGGGGACCCAAAGGGGCAATCCGTATCCTTGATCGACGCATGGGGCTTAAGCCGATTACCGAACTGGGGATGCGAGCGCAGGACCTCGGACAGTTGCACAAAGCCACCCACAAAAAGAGCGGCTTGATTCTGATTTGCGGCCCGACCGGAAGCGGAAAAACCACCACTCTATATTCCATCCTTCAGCAGTTTCGCGACGCGGATCGTAATCTGGTCACCATCGAAGACCCGATCGAGTATCCCCTCGAACATGCATCGCAGACGCAGGTGAGCGAAAAAACGGGCATCACGTTCGCCAATGCTCTGCGTTCGATTCTGCGCCAAAACCCCGACGTGATTCTGGTGGGTGAGATTCGCGATCAGGAGACTGCGGATTTGGTGATTCAGGCGTCCAATACGGGGCATCTGGTGCTTTCCACAATTCACGGCAACGACAGTACCCATGCGTTTATGCGATTGTACGATCTGGAAGTTCCCGCCAGCCGACTTTCGGGAGCCTTGACGGCGATTCTGTCGCAGCGGCTCGTCCGACGGTTGTGCCCGACGTGCCGAAAGCCAGTCGCGCTGACACCCGCCCAGCGGGACATCTTCAAACAGCACAATGTTCCGATCACGCAGGCTTATGCCCCCGGAGGCTGCATGGAATGTCGAAATACGGGATATCATGGTCGGGAGGGGGTTTTTGAATTGTTGTTTGTGAATCGGCAGATCAACGACCTGCTCACCCAGGATCCGACGGTGGATCAACTGGGTGATGCCGCCGCTGCCGCCGGGATGATCCGAATGTATCAGCACGGTTTGCAGAAAGTTGCTGAAGGAATCACAAACCTCGAGGAAGTTCAGCGAGTTTGCATTGAGGATTGAAACATGGCGCTGGCGATTGCGATTTTGGTGGGTGCGTTGTTCAGTTGGCGCTATGCGCACCGTGGGTTGTTTTTGGGGAGTCTGACGCTGGTTTCCGTGTTTTTGGCGGTTACTGGGGCCATGGCGTATGGCGCCGTCATGGCGAGGAATTTGAATATCGACTCGCCTTATACCTATGCCGGTACGATGGCCGGGTTGGCTGTTTTCCTGTTGATTGCCTTTCGTTTTGGTTTGGCATTCATGGACAAAGAGGTGGATTTCCATCCGACCATCGAGCGATTGGGCGGCGCGCTGGCGGGATTACTGTCGGGGTTGTTTATCATGGGTTTTGTGTGCGTATGTCTCCAATGTATGCCCGCCGTGAAACAACTGGAGGTTGCTCAGGACAGCATCCGGCAGACCACTGCTTTGGTCCTCATTCCATGCCGACAGTTGAATCGGCTGATTCGGGGTCAACAACAATTTACTCTTGAGAACCTGCAGCTTGCGGGCGGACAATCGTCAGGATACATGCCTCCGCCGCCGCCGCCAATGGACGCGTCGAATTCGGTGGCTCCGAGTGAAGACATGCGCGTGTCAAATCCTCCGAGGGTTCGTCGATCCGTCCCGGAAGAAACAAATGAAAATGAATCGGATCGTACCGGGCATCCGTAATCACCTGGCTTGACCCGTAAGATTGATCACTTTTCCGGTCAACAGAAATGCGATATGAACCAGCGTCTTCCGGCCCCAGACCACCACCAGCGGCAGGAAAATCCAGAGCGTGACTTCGATTCCCACCAGGTGATGAATCAGAATAATGCCGATGATGATCAGGGCGACATAGAGCAGGGCAAGACAAACGGAGAGCGCCGTGACCGAGGCCTGTAGGTATTGCTCCGGGTCGCCGATCACCATTTCCGCCGTACTTTCTTCCATGGAATCGGAGGGTTTTTTCGGGGTACCTAGTCCGTTGGATTCTTGGGAGGGGGCCACTTGAGGAATGGCATTGGGAAGTACGAATTGATAACCGCATTGTGAACAGCGCGCTCGCTTGCCCACCGCCTGGACTGAGTAATGGTGCATCGCCCCACAGGATTGACAAAAGACCTTGAGATAGGATTCGGCTGCTTGAGATTGATCCATGTTGCATGATCTTATTCCGGGAAGTGCGAAAGATCAACATGGTTCCAAGATTGCATTCTACCGTGTTTTTCGTGAAGTGGAATTCATTGAAAAACGGCACGAGAAATTCGATGAGTCAGGGATTCGGGCATGAGCGGGATTCGCAGCCGCCTCTACCCGGACCCTCGACGCTTATGGTAGAATGATTTTCATGAAAAGGCAGCTCAGAATCTATGTGGACACGTCGGTGATTGGCGGCTGCCTGGACGAAGAATTTTCCGAAGCCAGTCGTAATTTACTGCAAATGGCTGCTGACGGCAAAGTCATATTATTGGTGTCCGATATACTATTGGATGAGCTAAGACGTGCGCCGGACTCCGTTCAACAGATATTTCAGAGCTTGCCGCCGCAGGTGACGGAGCGATTACCTCGCAGTGTTGAAGCAGAGCGATTGCGCGATGCCTATCTTCGAGCCGGCGTTGTCACGTCCGTTTCTTCAGATGATGCTTTGCATGTGGCTGTGGCTACCATTGCCAGGGCGGAAATGATCGTGAGTTGGAATTTCAAACATATTGTTCATTACGAGAAAATTCGCGGTTTTAATGCGATCAATGTGTTGGAGGGATATGGCACAGTAGAAATCCACTCTCCTTTGGAGGTGATCTGATGAGCACCAGGAATAAGACATTTGATTGTGTCAGGATGAAAAATGAAATACAGGAAAAATTACGAAAAGAACGCGCCGGAATGACGGACGAACAAATTCGTGAACAGATTCAGAAAGAACTGGCTACGTCAAATGATCCGATCGCCGTCTGGTGGCGAAATCTGATGGCGGAAAAACAGAAGAAGGCTTCGTAGGTGTTGTTTTCTTGTGAACGCATGCGAAAATTGCGAGTCAAGTGATGGATGCAGTATGTGCCCGTAGCTCAATTGGATAGAGTGGCTGGCTTCGAACCAGTAGGTTGGGTGTTCGATTCACCCC
>CAIVHJ010000192.1 GCA_903905665.1 uncultured Phycisphaerales bacterium | reverse complement strand
CGAACGAAAATAGTCAGGCGCAGCCACAAGGGCCTCTCTTACCCGCTCGTATAAACAATGGTGTTCCCAATTTTTCCGGGGCACCCTTCGCACCGGCGCTACCATGGAACTGGACTTTCTCATACTACCCTCAGTCCGCGACTTTTCAATCTATTAACGGCGAGATCAAAGTAGCCCGGCAAAACTTCTGCCGAAAAGCACCTTCTCCCGAGATCCATGGACACATAGGCGAAAGTGCATAGACCGCCGAATGGTTCCCATACAGCATCACCCGGCTCCGACGAAGCGGAGATGATTCGAGAGACAAGGCTGATCGGCTTCTGGTTTGGGTGGCCCAGACTGCGATCCACTTTTATGCGTTCATTTCCCCGAAGAGCCGGCTCACTCCACACATTTGTTATACCGGCCTTTAAGAAAAACTTGCTTCGCATTTTGGCCCATTCCCAAATTCCGCGATTGAGTTTTTCGAACACCCATGCGGTGCGCCTTCGGCCCATTTTCATCGGGTCGTGATCGGGACCGATGGTGGGTAGCCTCACGAACGACTGGATAATTGCTGCTGATAGTCTCCGACCAGCCCCAGGACCATCATCGGAGACAGAAGTCTCCCTTCTTCCTTCATTCCATACTTGTTCCGACTGAACGACTACGCCCAGGACCACTCACGGCATCGCGCCCGCACCTCCTCCATCAGGTGAAACAGGACCCGGCGAACCTTCAGCATCAGGCCCCGTGCGTGGTCAACGACCTTTCCGGCGGCCTGGTAAAACCGCCAACGGATCGTCTGAACCTGATGGCGCCGCCATTCCTCCGGAAGCGCCATCTTAAAGAGCACGAACAAATTGTAGGCCAGAATCCCGATCCGGAAGAACGCCGCGTTCGCCGCCTGGTCTCCGCAAGGCATTCGCTCCATCCCGAATCCGATCTTCAACTCCTTGATCCGGTTCTCGCTCGTCTCTCCGCGGCGGTTGTACCATGCCACCGTTTCCTCCGCCGTCTCCTCACGGTTGCTCGCGATCACTTTGTAACGCAACCCAAGATCATCCGGTCCGAACAGCGATCCCTGCGACGGCCTCCGGACCACGATCAGGCGAAACGCCTTCTCCGTCTTCTCCATGCTGTGCACCGTCTCCGCGATCTGACCGTCCAGGAACGGCCTCCAGTCCTCCTCGGGGATCGCCGCGATGACGGATTTCACCCCCTCATCCAGGTCCGCCCCAATCGCAAAACTCGCTCCCTCGGCCTCGCACGAGTTGAATACCGACGACTGATACGACGCGCTGTCCGCCCGAAGATAGGCGATCCGTTTCCCCTCGGGCATCTGCGTCACGCAATACTTGATGAACTCCAGGTTCCGCGCCCCCGGCGACTCGTTCCCCGACCGGAACTCGTCCCCCACCACCAGGCCGTTCTCCGCCAAATGCCCCACGATCGGCATGTATCCGATCTCTCCCTTATAGGTCAGCTTAGCCTCCTCCTTTTCGGCCACGATCTGCGTCGCGTCGATGTCCAACGTGTATTCCGTGAGCCCGTCACGCTTCATCCCGCGAAACAACAAATCCCGATTCGACGACGCCAGCCCCACAAGACCCGCTCCCGCACCCGTCCGGCGCAGCCAGTCCCCCGTCGCGTCCGTGCTGGGTATCGATTCCATCCCCAACAACGCACGCAACCCCGCGTCCTCCCGGATCTGACGCAGGTCCTCCAGCGAACGACCCCCGCCGTTCAACATCATCAACAACGGCATCACAAACTCCGACGGATCGTATCCCGCTCCGCTCCCCGGTCCCGGAAGAAACCGGTCCAACGTCACCGGCATCCGCAGGGCGTGGGCGAATTCTCCCAAGAGCGCCAAGCCTGCGTGAGCCGTGATCGTGTCTCGGGTGATTTCCAGCTTGAAAGGAAGGACCGTTTGGGGCATCATGGACTCACCTCGTTGGTGAAATCTGCGGATCGCTTAGACAACGTCATCTTAGCAGATTCAACGAGGTTTTTTTATTTGATCGAATTCAATCGCGGAATTTGGGCTAACAGGCGAACAATCTGGACTTTGTGAGATGTACGCAAGCCGCCGCATTCAAAATTGCTTT
>CAIVHJ010000191.1 GCA_903905665.1 uncultured Phycisphaerales bacterium | reverse complement strand
TCGTCAACTCGATCAAGTACCTGATGCAACTACGAAGCGGTGATGCGAAGGTGGAGGTGGACGACATCGACCATCTGGGAAATCGTCGTCTTCGGACCATCGACGAACTGGCTGCGGACGAGTTGCGCAAGGGATTTCTCAAACTCCGCCGAACGGTGCAGGAACGCATGAGCCTGAAGGATCCCGAGCACCTCAGCCGGATCGCCGAACTCGTCAACAGTAAATCCGTCAGTTCCGCCATCGAATTTTTCTTCGGACGAGGGGAACTGTCGCAGGTCGTGGATCAGACCAATCCGCTGAGCCAGCTGACCCACGAACGTCGGTTGTCGGCGCTGGGACCCGGAGGGTTGAATCGGAAACGTGCGGGATTTGAGGTCCGCGACGTCCACATTTCCCATTATGGTCGTATTTGCCCGATTGAGTCTCCCGAAGGAACGAACATTGGTTTGATCGCTTCGTTGAGCATCTATTCTCAAATCGACGATTATGGATTCCTGATCACGCCCTATCGGACGGTTTCCGGGGGCAAGGTCAAGGACGAAGTGGTTCGTTTGCGCGCGGATGAAGAAATGAAAGCGACGATCGCGTCGCCCGATGCTTTGGCTCAGGGCAACGGTCACATTGACAAAACCATGCTGGTCGCCCGCCATCGGGGTGAAATGGCCCAGGTCGGCAAGGATGACGTGACTCATCTCGACATTTCACCGAAGCAAACGGTGGGCGTATCTGCGGCGTTGATTCCATTTCTTGAGCATGATGACGCCAACCGCGCGCTGATGGGATCGAACATGCAGCGACAGGCAGTTCCGCTGGTCAAAACCGAGCCGCCCATCGTGGCGACCGGAATGGAGAAAGTGGTTCCGCAAAACAGCGGGATGGTCGTTCGCGCCCGGCAGAACGGGACGGTCACCCATGTGGATTCCCTTCGGATCGTCATCAACGACACCGATGAATACGTGCTTCGGAAGTTTCAGGGTCTCAATGAACGGACGTGTCTCAACCAGAGACCGATCGTTCGGCCGGGGCAGAAGGTGAAGAATGATGAAATCATTGCCGACGGACCCGGTTGCGCCAACGGAGAGTTGTCGCTGGGCAAAAACCTGCTGGTCGCCTTCATGACCTACGACGGTTACAACTTCGAGGACGCCATCCTCGTCAGCCAACGACTGGTCCGTGACGACGTTTACACCAGCATTCACATTGATGAGTACGACGTTGAAATCCGCGAGACCAAGCTGGGGCGAGAGGAGTTCACCCGCGACATTCCGAACGTGTCGGAACGGGCTTTGCGCAATCTGGATGAAAACGGCATCGTTCGAATCGGAACGCGTGTCGGGCCGGGAGACATTCTGGTCGGGAAAGTCAGCCCGAAATCCAAGAGCGAACTTTCTCCGGAGGAAAAACTGCTCCATGCGATTTTCGGACGCGCCGGTGAAGACGTGAAAAACGATTCACTCGAGCTTCCCGCCGGTGAGGAAGGGATCGTCATCGGGGCCCGACGGTTTTCCCGCCGGCTCCACATGACCGAGGACCAGAAAAAAGAACTCAACCGCCAGATCAAGGAACTCCGGGGCGAATACAATCACAAAATTATTGAAGCGTTTTCGACCATGTGCGCCGAGATTGAGAAGAAAAGTCCCGAGCCGATGATCGACCCTGGTACCCGGCAGAAAGTCGGCAAGAGCGATATCGAGGAAGTCCTTCTTGAGCAGGTCGAAGCGCTCGCTGAATTGATCAAGACCCGCCAGATGCCGTGGGTGAAGCAGGCCGACAGCAAGGAAGTGGTCTGGAGCCTCGTGGAGAAATACTGGCCCGTGATTAAGGAACACACGGAGGAGCGTGAGCGTCGGATCGCCCAGATGAAACGCGGCGACGAGTTGCCGTCTGGTGTGCTGGAGATGGTCAAGGTTTATGTAGCGACCAAGCGGGCGTTGTCGGTCGGGGACAAGATGGCGGGTCGTCATGGGAACAAGGGTGTGATTGCGAGAATTTTGCCGGTTGAAGACATGCCGTATCTGCAGGATGGTACGCCGGTGGACATTGTGTTGAATCCACTGGGGGTTCCCTCCCGAATGAACGTCGGTCAGATTCTGGAGACGCACCTGGGCTGGGCGGCAGCGGTGCTGGGTTTTCAGGCCATCACGCCCGTTTTCGACGGTGCGTCCGAAGCGACCATCCATCAGCTCATTGATGACGCCAACGTCCACGTTCAGGAGCGCAGCCTGGATTTCCGGGTCGTGCAGCAATCGGGTGAAACCAATGAAATCCTGACGACGATGCCGCGAAGCGGAAAGGTCACGCTTTACGACGGTCGGACCGGCGAACCTTTCGACCAGACGATCACCGTCGGTTACATCTACATGATGAAACTGCATCACCTCGTGGACGACAAGATTCACGCCCGATCGACGGGACCGTACAGCTTGATCACGCAACAACCCTTGGGTGGAAAAGCGAGGACGGGAGGTCAGCGATTCGGTGAGATGGAGGTCTGGGCGCTGGAAGCCTACGGCGCGGCCCACATTTTGCAGGAGTTGCTCACGGTCAAGAGCGACGACGTCGAGGGCCGGACCAAGATTTACGAATCGATGGTCAAGGGAAACAATATCCTGGAAGCCGGTACGCCGGTTTCGTTTGACGTGTTGTGCAACGAGATCAAGGGATTGGGATTGAACATCCGGCTTGAAAAAGGCCGTTTGCCCGGTTTGACGTAATACGAAGGAGTCCCGTCATGAGCGAAGTGGTCTATGCCGTCGTGGAGCGCATCGATCCGAAGGAGCTGCTGCAGTTTTATGTGCGACAGCATCATTCGACGCAGGCCAGTTCCGACAAGATCGAGCGGATGCTCAAGAACAGTCTGGTGTTTGTGACTGCGCGCGAGGAAGGAAAACTGATCGGAGTCGGTCGGGGCGTCACCGATGGGATCATCGGATATCTGACCGAATGCAAACTGGACCCCGATTATCAGGGGCCGGCTGCCATCACGCGCCAGGACGGTCGCATCGAACACGACGAACGGGGCATCGCGCGTGAAATCGCATTGCGCGTTTTGCAGTCCCTCGTCGAATACGGAGTCGAGCGGATCGACGTGACCGCGTATGGAACCGAAGTGGACTTTTGCGAAGAACTGGGTTTTCGTCGCGTTCCGGGACTGGTGTCGTTGCAGATGAACCCCGCACGGGTACTGCAACCGGCCGGCAGGTGACGGGGAGAATACCGGCATCTGAATCGCGCGCTGTTCGGATGCGCTTCTCGATTGACGAAGGATTAAGTGAAATATCCGTGTCGTCCTGATGAAAGGACCTGACCCCAATGTCCGAAAGTATCTATGATCGCGTGAATGATTACGGGTGCGTCAAGATTCAATTGGCTTCTCCCAACGACATCCGCAGCTGGTCTTTCGGTGAGGTCAAGAAACCCGAAACGATCAACTACCGTACTTATCGTCCCGAGAAAGACGGTTTGTTTTGCGAACGGATTTTCGGCCCGGAGCGGGACTGGGAATGCGCCTGCGGAAAATACAAAGGCATCAAATTCAAGGGGATCATTTGCGAGCGATGCGGGGTGAAGGTGACCCATTCCCGCGTTCGACGGAAGCGGATGGGGCATATCAATCTCGCGGCGCCGATCGTCCACATCTGGTTCTTCAAATCCGCCCCGTCGCGTTTGGGGAACCTGCTGGACATGAAAACGTCCGATCTTGAGAAGATTATCTATTTTCAGGACTACGTCGTGGTTGATCCCGGCGATACGCCGCTCAAGAGGAAGCAGGTATTGGTGGAGGAGGAATATCGGGCGGCGGTGGACAAGTACGGTTCGCGATTCAAGGCACTGATGGGCGCCGAATCTGTTCGGGAGCTGTTGCGACGATTGGATTTGCCGGCGCTGTCAGTCGAGCTTCGCGATGGCATTCTCAAAACCAACAGCAAGCAAAAAGCCAAAGACCTTTCCAAGCGGCTGAAGATCGTCGAGGCCCTTCGCAAGAGCGAAAACCAGTCGGAATGGATGGTCATGGAAGTGATTCCGGTCATTCCCCCGGACCTTCGGCCGCTGGTGTTGCTGGAGAGCGGAAATTTTGCGACAAGCGATCTCAATGACCTGTATCGCCGAATCATCAACCGCAACAACCGCCTCAAAAAACTCGTCGATTTGAACGCACCGGAAGTCATCATTCGAAACGAAAAGCGGATGTTGCAACAGGCGGTCGATGCTTTATTCGACAATGGACGTTGTCGCCGACCGGTGCTGGGTTCCTCCAATCGGCCCCTCAAATCCCTCACCGATATGATCAAAGGCAAGCAGGGCCGATTCCGCGAAAACCTGCTGGGCAAGAGAGTGGATTATTCGGCGCGTTCGGTGATCGTCGTAGGTCCCGATCTGGAGTTGCACCAGTGTGGTTTGCCGAAGAAGATCGCGCTGGAACTTTATCAACCGTTCATCATCCGACGGCTTCGGGAGCGGGGATTGGCGGACACGATCAAAGCCGCCAAGAAAATGCTCGAACGCCGCGATCAGGAAATCTGGGACATCCTGGAGGAAGTGATCTACCAGCATCCGGTGATGCTCAACCGAGCTCCCACGCTTCACCGCATGGGTATTCAGGCGTTTGAACCGGTGCTGGTCGAGGGCAATGCCATCAAAATTCATCCGCTCGTATGCAAGGGATTCAACGCTGATTTTGACGGGGATCAAATGGCGGTTCACCTGCCTTTGTCCATCGAGGCGCAGGCGGAAGCCCACACGCTGATGATGGCGACGAACAACGTCTTCGGACCCGCCAACGGCGCTCCGATCATGTCCCCTTCGCAGGACATCGTGTTGGGCATTTATTATTTGACGTTTGAATCTCCCACGCAGCCCCCACCCGATCAAATCAAGCTGTTCCGAGATACCCATGAAGTGCTGCAAGCCTATGATCGACACGCCATCGGTTTGCACGAAAACATCGCCGTGCGGGTTCCTCGCCGCCAGATTGTCCAGGCACCCAAGGAACCGGCGGAGTCCGTTCCGGCCCATGGCAGGATTGTCACGACCGTCGGTCGGTTGCTGTTCAACGAAATTATTCCCCCCGCGATGCCGTATTACAACTACGCTCTGTCGAACAAAGGTGCTTCGCGAGTCATCGCCGATTGCCACAACCAACTGGGTCGGGCCGAGACGATCGATCTGCTGGATCGAGTCAAAAACATGGGATTCAAGTACAGCACCTTGGCGGGTTTGTCTTTCGGTATCACCGATCTTCGCGTCCCCGCCACCAAAAGCCGCATCATCGACGAAGCTCAGAAAAAAGTCGATCGCATCGAACGCGACTACGCCAAAGGCGCCCTGACCGAGCTCGAACGCCACAACCAGCTCATCGACGTCTGGATTCACGCGCGCGAGTTGGTCACCGAAGAGTTGCTCAAAGAACTCAAGAACGACTTCCGCGACAGTACGGGAAAATACGTGACCGCCAAAACCGCCGGCGCCAAGCATTATATCAATCCCATCTACTTGATGATCGACTCGGGTGCGAGAGGTTCCATTGACCAGATTCGTCAGTTGGCGGGAATGCGGGCGCTGATGGCCAAACCGTCCGGTGAAATTATCGAGACGCCCATCAAATCCAATTTCCGCGAAGGGCTGAGCGTCCTCGAATACTTCAGTTCCACCCACGGCGCGCGAAAGGGTTTGGCGGATACCGCGCTGAAAACCGCCGACTCCGGTTATTTGACGCGAAAACTTGCCGACGTCGCGCAAAACGTCATCGTTTCGGAACTGGAATGCGGGACCATTCAGGGTATCACCAAGAGCGCGGTGTACAAGGGTGAGGAAGTCGATATTCCGTTGACGGATCAGATTATTGGTCGCACGGCTCGCGATTCTATTCGGAATCCCATCACCGACGAACTCATCGTGGCAGAAAACCAGATCATCACCAGGGACATTGCGCAGAAGCTTGAAAGTCTGGGTTTGGATGCCATCCGTATCCGAAGCCCATTGACCTGCGAAAGCGCCATCGGAGCCTGCGCGCGGTGTTACGGTTTGGATATGTCCACCGGCCACGTAGTCGAGCAGGGAATGGCAGTGGGGATCATGGCGGCTCAGTCCATCGGGGAACCGGGAACCCAGCTGACGATGCGAACGTTCCACACGGGCGGTGTGGCGTCGCACGCCGTGCTCGAAAATCAGATTTTCAATTCGCAGGCGGGAACGGTTGTTTATCACAACCTCAATGCCGTTGAGGTTCCCGAACCCGAAACCGGAAAATTGCGACGCGTCGCGCTCAAACGCAACGGTGAAATCGCCGTCCAGGATGAAAAGGGCCGAGAACTGGAACGATTCAAAGTTCCCTATGGTTGCGAAGTCCTCGTCAAAGAGGGTGATAAAGTAGCCCCGCAGGAAGCTTTGGTCCAATGGGATCCGCACCTGACCCCGATCCTCGCCGAAGTGGGTGGTTTTGTCCGGTTTCAGGATATCGTCGAAGGCGAAACCGTCCGGCTCGAGCAGGAGCGAGCCGGTGCCAAGTACGTCGTGGTCGAACACGCCGGTGAAAAACATCCTCAACTCATCATCGAAGACAAAAACGGCGCCGTACTCGATTATCACTATCTGCCTCTCAAGGCTCGAATCGAGGTCGTCGAAAAGCAGGAAATCGTTCCCGGAGCGCTGCTGGCCCGGCAACCCCGAGCCATGTCGGGAACGCAGGATATTACCGGTGGTCTGCCTCGTGTGACCGAATTGTTTGAAGCCCGAAAACCCAAAGACCCCGCCGTCATGGCGGAAATTTCCGGAACCATTGAAATTCGCGCGGACAAACGTCGCGGCAGCAAAATGACCATCGTGGTCCGAAGCGAAAGCGGCATCGAAAAAGAACATCAGGTTCCGCAGGATCGCCAGCTTCTTGTGCATGCCGGAGATTACGTGTCTGCCGGCGACCCGTTGATCGAAGGACCCCTCGTTCCGCACGACATCCTTCGGATCAAGGGGGAAGAAGCCTTGTTCCATTACCTCATCATCGAGGTGCAGGCGGTTTATCGCGCCCAGAACGTCACGATCAACGACAAGCACATCGAAGTCATTCTTCGACAGATGCTTGGAAAGGTTCGAGTCGATCATCCGGGCGATTCGCGGTTCCTGCCGGGTGAGGTCGTCGATAAATTCCGATTCCGCACCGAAAACAGTCGGCTCGCCAAGAGCATCAAGCTCACGGAGAAAGGCGATACCGAGTTGGAGTTGGATCAGGTCGTGGCCAAGGAGAAATTGTCGGAAGTCAACGAGGCGGCGGAAGCGAGCGGCGGCGCTCCTGCCAAGGGCAGGAAACCCAAGCCGGCTTCGGCCCGAACGCTTTTGCTGGGAATCACCAAAGCCAGCCTCCAAAGCGAATCGTTCATCAGCGCCGCTTCGTTCCAGGAAACCACCAAGGTGCTGACCGAGGCCGCTTTGGCGGGTGCCGCTGACGACCTTCGCGGCTTGAAGGAAAACGTGATTCTGGGCCGTCTGATTCCGGCGGGGACAGGCTTCAAACCGTATCTGAATCTTTCCACAAAGTGCATCGGCGAACCGGTTCCCGAAAGGAAAGAAGTTCCGACCGAACTCGCTCCTTTGGAACCCCCGACCCCTGCGGAGGAGGTCCATCCCGAAGCCGCCGAACCGCAACCCGTGGCTGCCGATTCCAAACCCGAAGTCCCTGATGAAATGGCGTCCGTCTTCTCGTCGCTGCTCCCGAGGATTCCCACACATCCGAGGAATCCCGACCCCATGGGCAGCAGGGATCGCGGATGATTTTCCTTTGACCTTTTGTTGTGAATAATAAAACCCCCGGCAGAACGCGCCGGGGGTTTTTTGTGAATGTTGCGAATCATCGGGCGCTTCAACCTGCAACGCAGCAAGGGATGGCATATTTTGTAGGGGCACGGCATGCCGTGCCCAAATCGGATGCGCCGATAAACACCAACCACTTAATTCCGGTTATTCGATATCAGGGTGGCTTCGGGGGTCAGTTGATCTTGCACGGTTTTCTTGAGTTGTGGTGTCGGTTTCGGCGATGGTTCGGGAAGCGGTGATCCGCCGGGGGGTGGCGGTGGAGGAGTCGGTACACCGGCATTCGGATTGCCCACAAAATCCCGGTAGCAATTGAACCAGGTTCGGTAATCTATCAAACTGACCGCACCGTCGTGGTCATAATCCGCCTCAGCCACATATTCCGGCTGACCGACGCTGTGCCCCATGGCATGGAGAATGATCACATAGTCGTCGTAATCCACGTCGCCATCCTCATCCAAATCGCCACACACATCCGTATTATTGAATTCATCAGCCCCTATATCGACGTGGGCCACTCCATCATAATTTCCGTCCATCACTCGCGGCTGGCCATCAATGTCGGTTTCACCAGGTGACGGGATGAAATTCGGATCCCCGGCATCAATACATGGCGAACCTGATGAGAGGTGGTAGTTCCCACCGGCTGCATTGACAAACAACGGATCGGCATCAATGTTACCTATTCCCGACCAACCGCCCTGAATATCACTATAACGCAGAGTGGCGGAATCATAGATCAACAACTGAGGGTCAGACCAAGCAGCAGAGTTTCCCCAGACAATACTATTGTTGATTATAAAATGATAGCCGCAAAGTCCGCCACCACCGTAGGAAGCGCTATTGTTCACGATGGTACAGTTTGAGATTATGATGGCGTCAGAATTGTAGTTGTCGATCATGATCCCTCCGCCGTTGTCAGCAACATTCCCCGAAAGCGTGCAATTGCGGATAGTCGGACTGCTGTTCATACAATATATGCCTCCTCCGATATAAGCGTTGCCTTTAGTAATAAGGAAACCAGCCACGATGGAAGTGCTTTTCTCCCCATTATGAAAATCAAAACCTCGTCCGTTCATTTGGCAATCGATTGTGCATCCTCCGGTTTCTGCGCATTGCAAGAGCAAGGCCTTACCCAGAAAATTCAGATCCCGATTCCCCTCTCCGGTGTAAATTCCCGGAGCAACCCAAACCGCGCCATGTTCTGGAGCAGCGGTGAGTGCTTGCTGAATAGTCGGATAATCCTCCGGAACATGTCTTTCACAATCATCGGGAATCTGGTTGGAATTCTGGTCCAGTCCAGAGGCGATGTCACATTCGTCAGGTATCGAATTGTCATTACAATCCCAACTGGTTTTCGTAATGCAATCACATTCGTCCAGGATTCCGTTGCCATTGCAATCCTGAGCGGTACCAGTGGCGAGTTCATCAATATCAGAAATAGAATTACGGTTGCAATCGGGAAAATCAAAGGCGGTGGAATCGGGAAATCTGAGTAGATATTGTCCGCCCCATAGTGCGCTACGAATGTTTACGGTAATCTGGTAGGCTTGGAATGGTTCGACATACAAACTGGCCCCATTGACGCCGGTAGGGTGTGAATAATGGTTAATTCCGGCGGTATCGGTGTAATGCCAGTTCCAATCGATCCATGGGGTGGGAGCATTCATATCTTCCAGGGCGGTACGCTGTTCAACAATCACTTCACGATAACCCCACGTATTCCCGGCTGATTCAAGACCTCGGCGGAAGATACGGATGTCCTGCATCGAAACCGGTGTCCGTGAGGGAATACCAATGACGTTGAGGTCAGAGCTGAGTCGATGCAGCACCACGTCCGCACCGTCTTCGAAAACATAAGGCAGGACCTTGTACGAAGTCAGTGCATCGGCCCAAGACTGCAGCGCGGGATCATTGATGACCACCTTGTAGCCATAGCCCACGGTACCACAGCCCTCGAAACCCGGTTGCCAGTTATTGAGGCCCGCGGCGCCGAAGTTGGGATTCAAGGAAGTCCAGCCTTGAGAAATGTAGTCCAACCAGGCCTGAAACTGGTTTATGAAAGATGTGGGCAATCCCAAAACCAGGTCAGGCTTCTGATGAACGGGCGTGAACGGCAGGGAAAAGAAGTTATCGCCGATGGCCGGGTTTTCGATGATCGTATCCGATACGGGATTCGAAACGTCAACAGCATTGGCTACATTGTCCATCAGCCACAATGCAGCGGCCAGATTCTCTTCATTATTCGCCAGTATTTGATCTTCAGGCAACTCAAATCCGCCCAAACTAGAATCGTTCGGTCTCATTTCCGGGCAGAAGCTCAGAGTTCCATGAGCTCCGTAGGCATAATCGTCAGAATCTCCGTTGGTAGGATAAATGGTGTAGCTGCCCTGACCTGCTACATACGTTTGACCATGTGTGTTATACACCAAATCGACGTATTTCTTACCCATGGCGCGCAGGGAGGTGTAACTTTGTGGAGCCAAGCTTCTATCAAAGCCCCACGGGTAAAGCACCAACTGGCTATAAGTGTGATAACCGACGGCCACCGAAAATTTCTCCTGCGCCAGAAGATTTTGAATCGCCTGCGTTTCCGGTTCAGAAGCTGCGGATGGCCCACGGTAGGTTTCATTGTATTGATTGGAACCGGAACCATAGTTATCGTAACCCCACTTGTAATCATAGTTACGATTGAGATCGACGCCATAGGTTCCCCGACGGTTCTTCCGCCACATGCGATCATTGGTCCGGGTGTATTCAAAACCATCGGGATTGACCACCGGTACCAGCCAGATCACCGAGTTATTTACGATCCGCTGGACCCGGGCATCGGTGCCATAACGCGTCGTCAGGTACTCCGCCAGATACAACATCATTTCGTTGGTGGCCCATTCGCGGGCATGTGTTTCACCACTGAAGAATATCTTCTCTTCCTCGGGTTCATCACGTAATGGATAATCGGTAATTTTCAAGGCCCAGATGTCTCGCCCCTGCACCGACAGGCCGATACTCACTTTCTGCACGATGTTTGGATATGCAATCGCGAGGTTAGTCATGAAACATTCGTCTTCCGCTAGAGTGTGATATTCGTCGTAGTCTAAATGCACAATCGAGGAATTGGAGCATGGATCGATCACGCGTTGGGCGTTTCGTTGTTCCACGCGGGTAGCCTGGAATACCTGCACGCGTTGTTTAAGCACCGGATGGTTGCGCAGTGTTTCCAGCGATCCGTAGTTACCCTGTTGTTGCTGTAGTTTGCCAAGCGTTTTCAGCGGGGCGAACTGCGCCAAGTGATCGGCGAGATTGACTTCGACTTCATGGGCCACGCCGAGGGCTTGCAATTGATTGATCTGCTCCTGCGTCAACAGCATGAACGCCATTTGTCCCTGATCGGTGAACTTGAACGTCTCACCGTCGAAACTATTCTTGAGATCATCCGGCAAACCCGGAATGGCTTCCGCCCTCACCCAGACGATGAACAACTTGTCGTAATTCGTGACCTCCGAGATGTCTCCCAATGGCGGATTAGGTTCCGCCGGTTTCTCAACCACTGGAGTCGTAGTGATCGGAGATATCTTTGTGGAGGATGGTGATACGGGCTTCAGTTGCGCCCACATCTTTCCCGGGTCGGTGACATAGGCGACGGTGGATAGAATCACCACGACGACAATTCCAGTTGCCATTTGCTTGGCGCGATGGGACATGACGTTCTCCAATATAGAATCAGGAAATTTCTTGATACCGATCTTATATGATATCGTTCCAGAACCCAGGAGGCTTGACAATCCCCCGTGCCCATCAAGTCACCGAACCGCCTATGCCTGATAATCTTCCGTCTGGATAATTAAAGCCCATTTCACAAGCATTTTTGAGTGACTCGCCAGCAGAGATTCATGGAGGACCTGCTTGTGAGACACTAGGGCTCTGTCTTCCCGCTTCCGACCATCGATGGTCGGAAGCGCTCCCCTCCTTATGCGAAATTACCAAACGAAACCCAGTGTTCCACCGACGGGTCGGTCTTCAAGTGAAACCGAACATACACAACTCATTGACATCCAAGACAATCGAGGCGATTGGTCGGCTTTGTCGCGGTTTTTCATCGACCGCAGAGGGCTGAATTTGATCTTTGACTCGCCTGCGTACAAAATACTATGGATCACTTCACGGGGGAGTAAGGCAGCGTGACTAAATCCGAATGCAAGTGGTACGACGACGGATTGCGGTTCCAGTGCACCCAGTGCGGGCGGTGTTGTGCCGGCGCGCCGGGTCACGTCTGGGTCAACGACAACGAGCGGCGGCAGCTGGCGGATCACCTGAAGATGAGCGTGGACGAATTTACCCGAATCCACACCCGTCGAATCGGTTTGCGATATTCACTCAACGAACGAGGCCCGGATCAAAACTGGGAGTGTGTGTTTCAAGAGAAGCAAGACGGTCATCGGATTTGCAGCGTGTACGATGTCCGCCCAGCGCAGTGCCGCACGTGGCCGTTTTGGGACGACAATCTTAGCTCGCGACGTCGATGGCGAGAGGTGGCCGACAAAGTGTGTCCGGGAATGAATCGCGGCGGCTTGCATCCATCGAGCAAAATCGAATCCCGGCGCCAAACTCACTCTTACCCTGAATTGTTCGGTGACGAAAGTGTCTGGTCTTGCGAAATGATTGCCGCGCCGGTCGGCGGCAATTCGATGGATGAGCAAAGCACCCTGGCTCAATCGTCATCTAGCACGGCGCTTCCGATCGCAAGAATTCGTGCGGCGGCACAAGAACCGAATGTGTCGGCGCAGATACAAGCGTTGTATCGCGCACTCGATTCGCAGATCGCCCGGCATCAACCAGACTGTCGGCAATGCGGTCACTGTTGTCGTTTCGCCGAGTTCGGTCATCGACTCTATGTCACATCGCTAGAATTGGCTTGTGTGATGGCGGGATTGAAGGACGCTTCAATGCGCGTCTCGACGGAGTGCCCGTTTCAGCGGAATGATCTGTGCACGCTACGTGACGTCCGTCCCGTCGGCTGCCGCGTGTTCTTCCGTGAATCCCGCAAAGCCGACTGGCAAAACGATCTTACCGAATGGGCGATGACTCAATTACGATCCATGCACGAATCGCTCGACGTTCCTTATACCTATGTGGACTGGTTGACCGGATTGAAACAGGTGCTCAGCGTTTGAGACACTTGGCGAGTGTTTCGCCGATGGAGGCGGGGGAATCGGCGACGGCGATTCCGGCTTCCTTCAGGGCGGCGATTTTGGACGCCGCATCTCCGGTTCCGCCGCTGATGATCGCACCGGCATGACCCATTCGCTTTCCCGGTGGAGCCGTCCGACCCGCAATGAACGCCGTAACCGGTTTGGTCACGTGGTCTTTGATGAACCGCGCGGCGTTTTCTTCATCGGTTCCGCCGATCTCACCGATCATGATGACCGCCTCGGTTTCCGGATCGTCCTGAAACAACTGCAACAGTTCGATGAAGTTCAATCCCTTGACCGGATCACCGCCGATTCCCACGCACGTGGTCTGCGCGATGCCTCGCGTCGTACATTGCCAGACGGCTTCATAGGTGAGCGTTCCGCTTCGGGAAATGATGCCGACGGCGCGCTCGCCGTTGGATTTTGGTTTGTGAATGTAACCGGGCATGATGCCGATCTTGCATTGGCCCGGCGAGATGATGCCGGGGCAGTTCGGACCGATCAGTTTTGTGCCGCGATCATCGAGGAACTTTCGGGCCTTGACCATATCGAGCGTCGGAATTCCCTCGGTGATGAGTACGACGAGTCGGATTCCGGCGTCGGAGGCTTCCATGGCGGCATCGGCGGCGAAGGTCGGTGGAACGAAGATCAACGTAGCGTTTGCGCCCGTGGCTGCGACCGCTTCATGCACCGTGTCAAAAATCGGCAAACCGTGTTCCGACTTCTGTCCGCCTTTTCCCGGCGTGACTCCACCCACCATCTTGGTCCCGTAGGCCAAACATTGCGCGGTGTGAAATGCTCCGGCAGAGCCGGTAATTCCCTGACAAATCACCTTTGTGTTCCGATCGACCAGAATACTCATGATTAGTGATGCTCCTGCTGATCTGTATGAACCACTTAGGTTATGTATCCATCCGAATCCAATTGGGATCAACGTAAATCGCACATTATCGCTCCTGAGCGTTTCGTTGTCCAATCATCGGAGATCAACCGGTCTTCAACGATTGCCGATTCTATGGTATTGTGTTGGAGATTTTCGAGTCGTTTGACAGTTGATCTTCCCCAGTCACCGTAAAAGATGAAACGGGAGTTTGGATCATGGGCAACAGTTTGTTCGTGTGCGGAATTGATCAGGAAGCCGGCAGCAGCGTCGTGACCCTCGGATTATACGGCGTGTTGCGCAAGGCGGTTCGGGAACTGGCGTTTTACAAGCCCATCGGAGCCGGCGCCGCCGACAGCGACACGCGGGTCATGCAGTCCGCTTACCAGATTCCTCCTCATCTGCTCGGAACTTCCGGTGTTTCGCTGGAGGAAGCGCGTGGGTTGATCGCCGCGCAGCGGCAGGAAGATTTGCTTGGGCGTGTGGAACAAAGTTACAACCCATTGCGTGAAAAGGCGCAGTTTATACTGGTACAGGGCATCAACAATCCGAAAGTCGTGAGTTTGTTCGATGTGGAGATCAACCGCCACATCGCCGCGCATCTCCGGACGCCGGTGTTGATGGTGGCGAGAGGGAGTTTGTCCGGCGAGCGAACCGATGTTGAGCAACTGGTCGCTTCGATCGTCAACAACAAACGGTCCTTTGAGGAGCACGAGGTCGAAGTGATCGGTGTGGTGGTCAACCGCGTGAAAGACGCCCCATTCGACGACGTATGCCGACGGATTACGGAGG
>CAIVHJ010000190.1 GCA_903905665.1 uncultured Phycisphaerales bacterium | reverse complement strand
GAACCATCTGGATGAGACCGCAGGATGCAATCATTGGTCGGCTCCGGAGTTCAGATCGATACTGATGGAATCACAGTCGCTGTCACTCAAATCGGGACAAGAATTATCCTCCCCTGCCGAGTTGCCCATCGACGCTTGCATGATATTGGTGCGAATCGAAGGTTCGATGCTGTTTTGAAGCGAACGGGGAACCAGTCCGATCCAGAGGCACGCCATGGCGATGGGAACCAGAATGGCGATTTCACGACGGTTGAGATCTTTCGATCTTGTGGCAGAGAGGTCAGGGGTGCGCGGCGGTTCCTTGAGCGGGCCGAACAAAACGCGCTGACACATCCAGAGCATATAGACGGCGCCGAGGATAATTCCGATCGCCGCCACGGCTGCGTATGAAAAACCGAGTTGGCCCACGGGGAATCCATCGTAGGTCGTCGGTGACAGCGCCGTGCCAAACAAAACCAAAAACTCGCCCACAAAACCGTTCAGACCGGGCAGGCCGATGCTGCTGAGCGTGAAGAAGATCAGGAAAAACGCCAACCAGGGCATCGGTCGCGCTAAACCGCCGATGGCGTCGATCTGACGCGTGTGATAACGTTCGTAGATCATTCCGACCATGAGGAACAGCGCGCCGGTCGAAAGTCCATGATTGACCATATAGAGCACGGAGCCGCTGAGGCCCGCCATTTTCAGGCTGAACATTCCGAGTATGCAGAAACCCAGATGCGAAACCGAGGAATAAGCGACGAGTTTTTTTACGTCAGTCTGGACCCAGGCGGTCAGCGCGCCGTACAAAATTCCCATAATGGCAAGCACGGCCATGGTGGGCGCGAGTTGGCGAGCGGCTTCTGATAGCAGGGGAATCGACAACCGGAGGAAACCGTAGGTTCCGAGTTTCAGCAGGATGCCGGCCAGAATCACACTACCGGCGGTCGGGGCTTCGGTGTGTGCGAGGGGCAGCCAGGTGTGGAGCGGAAAGAGCGGCACCTTGACGGCAAAACCCGCCGCGAACGCGACAAACAACCACCACTGCAACGAAGCCGGAATGCCGCATTCGTGCGCGAGTTGATAAAGTTGCGGCAAGTCGAACGTGATTACAGAGCCGGCGGGTTGACGGGAATGCAGGTAATACACGAGATAGACGATTCCGGTGAAGGTTAGGACGCTTCCTGAGAGGGTATAGACGAAGAACTTCATGGCGGCTTTTTGGCGCAGCGGTCCGCCCCAGATTCCGATGATGAAGTAAAGGGGGATTAGCGTGAACTCGAAGAAGACATAGAAAAGCAGCAGGTCCAGCGAGCAAAAGACGCCCGACATTGCGGTCTGGAGAATCAACAGGAGGGCGTAGTATTCGCGTAATCGCGCACGGATGCCGCTGAAACTTGCGGCGATGGCGATAGGAGAAAGCAGAGACGTCAGGAGGAGCAGCGCGAGGCTGATTCCGTCCACACCGACGTGGTAGCTGATTTTCAATCGACCGAGCAAACTGGAGGTTGAATCCGTTTTTCCGATCCACGAGACTGTTTGTTCCAGAGCAAAGCCGCCATGCGAAGCGGCGTCGGTTCCGAGAAACAGAAAGACGGTCCAAATGGCAGCGACAAGCGTCAGTAGTGACCAACCCAGCGCCGCCCATGCGATGTCCGACTGATTACGATCCTCCCGAAGGAGGATGGAGATCGCTCCAACAAGCGGCAGGAAGATCACGATGGTGAGAATCCAATGTTCCATATTTCACGTCACGGCTGGGTGAACCAAACAAAAAGCAACAAAATTCCCAGGCCAAGCGCCATAGTCAGTCCATACCCCTGCAAAGCGCCCTTTTGCAAGGTACGAAGCGTCCATCCGATTAGGCGTGGTATGCCCGTTACCAACCAGATCATGCCGTCCACGACATAACAATCCACTCCAAAGCAAATTCGTCCCAGGTAACGCAGGGGCCGAACAAAAAGAAGGTCGTATAGTTCATCGACGTAGTATTTGCGCTGGAGTAATGTGTAGATCGGTCCGGCGAGCACACGAGTGCGATCTGCCCAGTTCGGTCGCTGGATATAAAAAATGAAGGCCATCCCGATACCCAGCGCAGTCAAAACGGTGGACATTACCGCGACAAATTCGTGTGAAAATCGTTCATGATGTAACGACGCGAAACGCTCTTGAACGAGATGGAGGTATTCGGAGAAACGGTGCTGAAACAAAAAACCCGCGCCCAGAGCACCGAGGCTTAAAACAAACATTGGGATGAGCATCCATATTCCGGATTCGTGTGGACGAACCTCCATCGGAACGCGAGTCGGGCCACAAAACGCAAGAAACAATATTCGAAAAGTGTAAAATGCGGTCACTACGGCAGTCGCTACCGCCATCCAGCCGAGAACGGGTGCAGTATTGATCGCCTGCACAAGGATCAAATCTTTGCTGTAAAACCCTGCAAAGGGTGGTAATCCCGCAAGAGCGGCTGAGCCGATCACAAAGGTTACGAATGTCCAGGGGAGAAATTTTCGGAGGCCACCGAGTTGACGGAGATCAATGATCCCCCCCATCGCGTGCATGACGCTGCCGGCGCCAAGGAACAGCAGCGCCTTGAAGAATGCGTGGGTGAACAGATGAAAGACGGCGGCGTCGGCGGCGAAGACACCCAAACCGAGAAACATATATCCGAGTTGGCTAATGGTCGAGTATGCCAGAATCCGTTTCAGGTCGTACTGGGCGAGAGCGATCGTGGCGGCGAAAATCGCCGTGACCGCGCCGGTGGTCGCAACAACCATCATCGCCGGTTCGCTCCGGGCGAAAATAGCGCCGCATCGCGCGACCATATAGACACCGGCAGTGACCATCGTGGCGGCATGAATTAATGCCGAGACAGGCGTGGGACCTTCCATGGCGTCGGGCAACCAGACGTGCAGAGGCAGTTGGGCGCTCTTGCCGACGGCGCCGCAGAAGAGCAGCAGCGCGACGGCCGTTTCATATCCTTTGAGTTGTATGAGTCCCGGGCCGAACACGTAATCGTAATCGAGGTGACCGCAGCGGAGGTAAATCAGCAGAATGCCCAGCCCGAACCCAAGGTCGCCCACTCGGTTGACCAAGAAAGCTTTTTTCGCGGCTGCCGCGGCTTCGGGTTTCGGGTAATAAAAACCAATCAACAAATAACTGCACAGGCCGACGGCTTCCCAGCCCAGATAGAGCAGCAGGAAGTTTCCCGCCAGAACCAGTGTGCACATGGAGAAGACGAACAGGCTTAGGAACGCAAAGAAACGCTCGTATCCTCGATCGGGCTGATGCTCGTGCCGCATGTAGTCACGCGAGTAGATGATCACAAGCAGCGAGACGAGTGTGACCGTGACGAGCATGACCGTCGTCAGCGAATCGATGTGGAAATTGACGGAGAATTGAGTCTGTAGATTCTGTGTCGCACCGGTAGCGATCCAGTCATAGATCGTGATCACGGGGCTTGATACATCCGGATTCAGAAGGCCGAACATCAGCAATGAGCACACAAACGACAGTCCGACGCCGATGATGACCATCCAATGGGTGCGACTGCGCAACAACGGACGGCCCAACATGGCCGAAAGGATTGCGCTGACCAGCGGAGCCATGAGAATCAGAATCCCAAGAATTTTGAACTGAGTCTCCATCTGTGTTTATTCGCGCAGAGTTTTGAAAGATTCGCTGTCCAGAGTTCCTTTGCGGCGAAAGAGCACGACAACCAGCGCCAGTGCCAGACCGGCTTCGACCGCCGCGATCACCAGTAAAAACAGGGCAAAGGCCTGACCCTGCAAGTTTCCGTGATACTTCCCGAAAGCCACGACGTTCACAATAATGCCCTGAAACATCAGCTCGGTGCACAAGAAGATGATGATCAGATTGCGTCGGGACAAAAACCCGATCACGCCGATCCCGAACAACACGGCGCCGACCAGAATGTAATTGTGCAGGGAAAGTTCGTTCATTTGAGCTCACATCATCGCTGAGGTTATTCCTATCATACACCCGGCATGCCGGGTGCTATGTACCTGTCAGAATGGCGCGGCCTTTCGACCGACTTCGCCGATTGAAGCAGATTCCCGCGACGCATCAAAATCCTTGGGGAATCGTTTGCGAACGATGGCGACCGCGCCCACCATCGCCAATAGCAACAGTACGCCCGCCAACTGCAACACGACCATGTAATTCGTCATCACGACTCGACCGATCGCAAGGGTTTCACCTGCAATCGGCGTCGATGGAACCATCGAATGATCCATCGGCGTCCACGCACCGCTCAATGCGGCCATCAGAAGAAAACCGGCCAGACACGCCCCGAACGGCGCCCGGGATTTTCGGTCATAAAGCGACAAGCCTTCCTGCTGGGCGAGCATGATCACGAATAAGTAGGTGACGAGGATGGCGCCGGCATAAACGATGACGAGCGCCACAGCCAGAAACTCGGCATCCAGCAGGAGAACCATTCCGGCGGTGGACAATATCACCATGACAAAGAACAATGCGCTATAAACCGCACGCGTCTGAACAATCACCGCCACGCTGCAAACGATCGCTAAAGTTGCGAACGCGTAGAAACATAACGTCGTCCCATGTTCGATCCCTCCGTTGTGAATCAACAAAAACAAGGCCAATCCCAAAGCGATGATTCCGATCAGGCCGCCGGCGGACCGGTACGATTTGTCTGCGCGTGGAAGCAGACAGAAAATCGCCAGTGCCCCAAGGGCGGTCAGAAGATAGGTCCAGATGGGAAGACAAGATTCATTCATGCGATGATGTTCCAGTTTGGGTGCGTTGTGCGATGCCGGTGTTCGGATAACCGGTGATCTTCGGGTCTTTGCGAGGTTTGATCCCGACGGTTTGGTCGTTCATTTCGAGCAGTTTTTCCCTGTCGAAAATCAGTTCCTCGCGCGTCAGTCCCACGGGTTCGTATTCCGGGGTCAGTTCAATCGCGTCCACCGGGCAGGCCTCTTCGCACATGCCGCAATAGATGCATCGTAATTCGTCAATATCGAATTTGACGGGATATTTCTCGCGATCGGGCCACGGGGATTCGGCGGCTTCGATGTGAATGCAATGCGCCGGGCAGGCGGTACTGCACATGAAACACGCAACGCAGGCGACTCGCCCCTGCGGATCGCGGTTGAGACGATGGACGCCACGATAGTTTTCAATCCGCAAGGAGGCTTTTTTTTCGGGATACTGAACGGTACGACGTTTCTGAAAAATGTGTCCGAACGTCACCCACAATCCCTCAACGATCTGCGGCAGAAACATCCGTTCCGCAGCCGATAATTCGGGTGGATTGATGTGGATGATGTCCTTGGGAGGAATCATGTTTTCACCGTTGTAGAAGCAGGACTGCCTGACAGGGCAATGGGACGGAGATGTTCCTGCCGACCCGTAATCATGCGCGGCCGAAGCCACAAAAACAAACCGATGATTCCCAAGGCGACGAGTTCGCCCAGACCAATCCACCCGGATCGTTCAACACCCCAATACACCCAAACACACGTCAGAATCAGTTCAACGATCATCAGGGGAATCAAACCCTTCCAGCACAAACGGAGGAGCTGGTCGAAACGGAATCGCGGCAGCGTCCAGCGGATCCACATCGCGACAAAGATGCAAATCGCAATCTTGCCGGCCATGATCAGCATCTGAAGCAGTACGCCGAGCAATGACGTCTGAACCGTGCTCAATCCCCCAAGATGCCATCCGCCCCAGAACAGCACAACGAGAAACGCACTCGCGGTGATCAGATGAACGTACTCTCCGAGCAAGAACATCGCCAGTTTCATGGAACTGTATTCGGTATGATAGCCCACGACGAGTTCCTGCTCGCATTCAGCCAGATCAAACGGGGCGCGGTTGCATTCGGCCAAGATCGTAGTGAATAGCACCACAAAAGTAACGGGATGGAGAAAAACGTTCCACTTCGGGATGATTCCAAGCCAATAGCCGGTTTGTTGCTCGACAATGGTTTCAAGACGCAACTGACCGGAGGTTAACACAATAATCAGAACCGCCAATCCCAGTGGAATTTCATAACTGAGCATTTGGGAGGCTGCCCGGATGGCACCGAAGAATGAGTATTTGTTGTTGGAAGCCCATCCTCCGAGAATCACACCATAAACCGTGATGGAACTGATCGCCAGAATGTAGAGCAATCCAATATCGACGCTTGCGACCTGTACGCGAATCGAAACATCTGGTCGCGGTTGATAGACGCCTCCCCATGGAATCACGCCGAATGCGACACACGCCGAACCGAAAAAAATCATCGGGGCCAGAATAAAAATCCAGCGATCTGCGCCGCCGGGCAGGTTTTCTTCTTTGAAGAAAAACTTGACTCCATCCGCCAGCGGCTGCAAAAGTCCCCATGGGCCTGCTCGATTGGGTCCGATTCGATCCTGAACCCACGCCGAGACTTTTCGTTCCATCAGCGTACAGTAGGCCGCCCCAGCCTGAAGACCAAGAAAAATCACCAGCATCAACACCATGCTGAATCCGAACTGCGTATAAAAATGATTGATGAGCCAGTTCGACAGTCTTTTTCCGTTTTGTATGCCGGACACCACACGTGCGTGATGCCGTCGGGAATCAGTGTTGGAATTTCGGAATCCCCGGAGGTGT
>CAIVHJ010000189.1 GCA_903905665.1 uncultured Phycisphaerales bacterium | reverse complement strand
CTCCCAGCAAACCGCAGGCAATTTGCATCCCCCGACGCAACTGCAAATTCCGACGCGATGTGCGCTCCCCATCGTTCAGAATCGTCATCAACCGATTTGTGAAATCGTCCGAAATTGCCGGCTCGCGGGTGTCCAGCCGAATCACATTGCCACAGGCTTCCAGCAGCGAAAGCCGATGACGACACCCCACGCATTCCAGCAAATGCGCATCCATCTCCGCCACCCACGAACCGCTGAGTTCGTCGTTCAAATACGCATCGAATAAATTGTTCGCCTGTTCGCAACTAATCATGTCTTGGTTTCCGCTTTCTTTTTTCGCTTCCTGCTACCGGCTACCCGCTGTCTGCTAACTACTATTTTTACCCCACTTCTTCGCTCAGGATGCACAATTTTTGCCAGTCACCGGCAAATACCGGCTCGAGCAACTCGCGCAGTTTCGCACGGGCGCGGTGAAGGTGGCTCTTGACCGTCGCCACCGGTACATCCATGACCTTCGCCAAATCCTGACACGACATCTCTTCACGATAAAACAGCAGCACCGCCGTCTTTTGCGCGGGCGACAACTGATCCACCGCATCCCATACTTTCGATCTAAGCCGCGCCGCCTCCCGACTCTCCGCCACTTCAGCCGGATGAGATCCGTCGCGATCCCGCAACTGGTCAAAATCCAGTTCTGTTCGTGTCGTCATGTGGCCCTGGCGGCGAATATGGTTCAGCGCCAACCGATAACCAATCGTGAACAACCACGTGCTGAATCGATAAGTGGAATCATAAGATTTGATCGACGAGATCGCGCGGAGAAACGTTTCCTGGCAAAGGTCTTCGACGTCGCTGTGGTTCGCCACCACGCGCCACAAAAACGAAAAAAGTCGCTGCTTATAGTGATCGACCAGCGCGCGCGCGCCGTGATCCTCACCTTGCCGAACGGACAAAATGATTCTCTGCTCTTCAAGTCGGCTCAGACCTGACGTTGGGCTATCCTTCATATCTTCCATGACTTATACTTATTATACTGTCGGAAAGTTGCAGTTTTTCAAATTACGCGGCTTGTAGGGCAATCCGCAAACACCGACCGACTGACGGCCAGAAAAACGAGCGCAATTCACTATTTTGCAACGAGTTATGTCAAAAAAACGCACCACGGACAACACGATCATCCGCAACAAAAAGGCCGGTTTTCACTATGAAATACTGGAGAAACTGGAATGCGGCGTGGTTTTGCTTGGAAGTGAGGTCAAAAGCCTTCGAAATCATGAGGTTTCCATCGAAGAGGCCTATGCCAGAATTGAGCAGGGTGAGCTTTGGCTCATGGGCTGCAACATCAAACCGTACGAACAGGCAGGTCGGCTCAATCACGAAGCCACCCGAAAACGCAAACTATTGCTGCACAACCGCGAAATGCAAAAATGGCACTCCAAAGTTCAGTTGCGAGGACTGACGCTGGTGCCTCTGGACATGCACTTTAATGGCCGAGGCGTTGCCAAAGTGACGATCGCACTGGTCCGGGGCAAAACGCATGGTGATAAGCGTCAATCGCTCAAAAAACGCGAGCATCAGCGGGAGATGGATCGAGCTATGCGCCAGCGGAGATAAAAAAAGCACCAGCAGCAATCCTACCGCTCCGAAATACGCCAGCCGATCCAAAGTGTGTCGACCGCTCCAAAGTGCATTCCAAAACGATATTCGAAACACAAAACGATGCACTGGATGGTCAAGTTCTCGCAGTTTGAATAGAATAGTACTCCTTCAATGTGGGATCGAGTTCTCGAAAGATTACAACTTGAAAGGATAAGTCATGATCAGGCGAATGTGTCTTGTGTTGGGATTGCTTCTGTTGGGGGCGTGGGGTTTCCAGTCAATTACGGTTCGGGCGGATGACAAGCCGTCGAAAAAGACAGGCGAGCAGATCAGGGAGATGGAGAACGACGCCAAGGGCATGGGAACGCTCGCCGGCACACTGCTGCCTCAGGACCCGAACAACACGTACGGTGAATTTGCCAACGGATTTCGTTACATCATTCGACCCAACACCAACCCGCCGGGAAAGGTCGCGTTGTGGCTTCACGTTCGCACCGGTGCGCTGAATGAAAAGGAAGACCAGAACGGCATCGCGCATTTTCTCGAACACATGGCGTTCAATGGATCGAAGAATTTTCCAGCGGGGAAGTTGATTCCGTTTCTCAACGAGATGGGGATGGAATTTGGTCACCACACCAATGCCCACACGTCGATCAAGGAAACGGTCTTTAAACTCCTCATGCCCAAGACGGACAGCGAGACCGTGGACAAGGGTCTGACGGTGCTGGACGACTTTGCAGAAGGATTGCTGCTCACACAGGAAGAAATCGACAAAGAGCGCGGCGTGGTGCTGGAAGAAGCGCGGTCGGACAAAGGCGCCGACGAGCGAATCATGAAGATGTGGCGAAAGAACGTGTTTGCGGGATCAAGGCTGGCCGAACACGACGTGATCGGCAACGAAGACCAGATTACCAAGTGGAACAGAGTGGACGTGCTTGATTATTGGAACACGTGGTATCGACCCGAGAACATGACGCTGCTCGTCGTGGGTGACGTCAAAGTCGAAGACGTTCGCGAATTGGCGAAAAAACATTTTGAGAGCATGGCCGCTCGCGCTCCCGCGCGAGAAGCAGGCAAGACGGGAATTCAGCCGGTCACCCAGGCTCGTGCGTATGTGTTGACCGATCCGGAGCAGGTCGAGGGACGGGTACAGGTGTTGGCGTTGCATCCGGCACGTCCGCGAATCCGAACTTATGAAGATTATCGCTTCAACGAAATCGAAAACATGGGAACGTGGATCGTCACCCGCCGACTGGATGAAATGATCAATCGGGGAACCGCCGACTTCCGCGAAGGCCAAGTCTGGGTCGGGGATATCTATAACGAAGGCATCATGGCCGTCGGTCAGACTGTGGGCGAACCGGAAGATTGGAACAAGATGCTCGATCAGACGGTGGCGGAGGTTCATCGTGCGGTGGAGCACGGCTTTACCGAGCGGGAACTCCAACTCGTGAGAAAAGAATTTCTGGCCTCCGCCGAACGCAGCGTCGAATTGGAGTCCACCCGTGATTCGTGGACCGTGGTTAGCGAATTGAGCGAAACGTTGACCTCGGAGTATCCGATTTTATCGGCGCAGCAGAATCTGGACCTCATGAAGAAGGTTTTGGAGGAAGCGACGCTCAAGGAGATTCACGACGTTTTGGTGAAGGATTTCAAGAACAACGACTACACCTATGTCATGACCATGCCGAAAGCGAACGAGGAACTCACGTTGCCGACGCCACAGGAAGCGCTGGCGGCTGCGACCACGGATTGGTCCCGGGAAACGGAAGCGCCAAAGCAGGAACAACTCGCCGACAACATTCTGCCCGAACTCCCGACTCCCGGCGCGGTGGCGAATCAAAAAACGGATTCGGATTTGAAGGTGACCACGACCGAGTTGAGCAACGGAGTGATCGTCCATCATCGCTTCATGGACTATCGCAAGGACATGGTTCTGGTGACGATTAACCTCGCCGGTGGAACGATCGAGGAAACACCCGCCAACCGCGGCATCAGCGAGGCGGCGGCGCTGGTCAACGCCACATCCCGACTGACGTCCAACCAGATTCGGGACATCATGACCGGAAAGAAAGTCAAAGTGGCCGGTCAGGCCCGCTTTGATCTGGTTACGCTTGCGATCAACGGTTCGCCGAAAGACCTGGATTCGGGGTTCCAGTTGGCTTACGCGATGTTAACCGACGGCAAAATTGAACCGTCGGCGCTGGACAACTGGAAGCAGTTCTGGCTCCAGCAACTCGAAGAGATCAAGACCATGCCTCAGGGGCAATTGCAGTTGGCGATGGATCAGACGTTCTATGGGGGAGACGTTCGCCTGAGCCTGATGACGCCGGATCAGGTCAAGAAAGTGGATTTGAACGCCGCCGAAGCCTGGTGGAAACATCTGACCGACAGCGCTCCGATTGAAGTCGCCATCGTCGGGGACATTTCGCTGGAAGACGCGACGAATCTGGCGACGAGATATCTGGGTTCGCTTCCCAAGCGATCGCTGGGTTACGAGGGACTGGATGCTCTGCGAAAGATCAAACGAGGCAACGGTCCGTTCGAAAAGGCAGTGAAATTCGAAACGGTCACCCCGGTGTCGGCCGTGCTCACGGGTTTTGTCGGCTGTGATTACGACAACATCCCCGATCGTCGGGCGCTCAATTTGATCACCAAGATTCTCGACGACCGAATGAACAAGCGAATCCGCGAAGACGAGCAGTTGGTGTATTCGATTTCCTGCGTCAGCGATCCATCCGTGTCGATTCCCGGACTGGGAATGCTGGTGGCGCAATCGACCACCGATCCCCAAAAGGCCGACAAACTGGCGGATACGGTCCTGAGCATGATGAAGGACTTTGTCGAGAAAGGTCCGACGGACGACGAATTGGAAGTGGCCAAAAAGCAAATGTCCAATCAATTGGAAGTCAGCATGAAAGAGCCGGGTTTCTGGCTGGCCAAAATCGACGAACTCAAGTATCGCAATCGCACGCTCGACGAACTGAAGGAATTACCGGGCGCCTATCAGAAAATTACCGCCGAGCAACTTCAGTCCGCCGCTCGTAAATATATGACGGACAATAAGCGCATTCGACTGGTGGCGATTCCCGACGTGAAGGAAACGCCCGCCGAAAAGGAAAAAGAACAGAAACCCGCCCCCGCTCCAGCCGGGAAATAGCGGACCGAAATCTGCTGACGGGCAATACAAAAGCACATGGTTTCCCGACTGTGTGCTTTTTTTGTGGTATAATCTTCATAGTCTAATAGCCGGTCGCTGACCTCTTGCAGCTGCTGGCCAACGATTTTTCCCGGGGGCGAATTGGGTTCGACCGGGCAGTAGGACGACAAGGCGGCGTGCCGAGGATGCCAGTGGGCCTCGCTAATCATCTGGCAACAATTTAGATGCCGACTACTCACAGTTGCGCATGGCTGCCTAATTAGGCAACCCGTCCGGTTTGCGACGCCTGCTGGCAGACCCGGACGCCGACAGCAGGCTGGTGACCGTCGATGCTCTGCCGGCGGTCATGAGAGAGCAGCCGAGCTGGACAAAGGTAAAGCCTGTTCGCCGGCGTTGCCCAAGTCGAGAAACAATTGACGAACTATGCACGTAGAAATCTTGCCGGACCTGTCGCGGGACGCGGGTTCAATTCCCGCCGCCTCCAGTTTTCGCGGTGATGTTTTTGTCGATATTTCAGACCTCTCATGTCTATTATTGGCACTCGTTGTCGCCGTTTCCATGCACTTTACGCAAGGTTGCGTTTTCGAGTCGTCTTTGCCATGAAGAGTCATCCGTACTCCAGAATCATCGCAAAATGCCGACG
>CAIVHJ010000188.1 GCA_903905665.1 uncultured Phycisphaerales bacterium | reverse complement strand
TGCCGAGCCTGCCTCCGATTCGAGGGACGTGGTTCTTCGTTGACCCGTTGACCGGATCGGATTCCAACGATGGCAAGACACCGCAGACTGCCTTTGCCGGTCTGTACACGGCATACAATGCCTGCACGACGAATGTCGGCGACGGTATCTGTATCTTCTCGGCGGATGCGACAACGGCGGCGAACATGACTTCCTATCTCTCGTCTGCTTTGACATGGGATAAGAATTCGATCACGGTGTACGGTGTCTGCGCTCCGACCTGGATGTACAAACGGGCGAGGATCGAGAACAAGATGATCACGACCGGCGCGCTTACGACCCTGGCATTCCCATCGACATCGACCATCACGGATTCTGCCGCCGGCTTTATCACGGCGGGATTCAAGAAGGGCGATATCATCTGGGTGTATGACGCTGGGACATTCAACCGGTGCTCGGCAACCATCACGGTTATCACGGCGGGGACGATCACCTGTTCCGGTACTCCGTTCGCCATCAAGACAGCGGGAGAAAGCGGGAGCACGTATGTTCACTCCTACTGCTCATCGCTGCTGATCGTGTCAGGAAGCAATAACTCGTTCTACAATCTGTTCCTGACGAACGGCGATACGAATGCTCTGGCGATCAACTGCCTGACCGTCTCGGGGACCCGGAACTACTTCCAGGGCGTCCATGCGTGTGTTGCTATTGCGGATGCGGCGACGACGATCACATACTCTCTCTCGGTCGATGCTGGCGAGGAGAATACCTTCGTCGATTGCGTATTCGGCACGTCCACGGCGGACCGGGGGAACAACGCCTCGTATGACATCCTCCTGAAGGGGACGGTCGCTCGTAATCGGTTCCATAACTGCGAAACGACCAAGTACACCTCAACGGGGGTTGCCAATTTCGCAGTGTATCTCAATGCGACGAACGGCGGCCATCCTACGATCTTCGATCATTGCAGGTTCATCTGCAATTCAGTGACCGAACAGACGGTGGCCTTCAGCGGCACAGGTTCACAGGGCAAGCATTTCATCGTGGGTGGCTCCTGCCATCCCGGCTTTGCTGCTCTGACTGCGGCTGGTGGTCTGGGTGGATCGGTCTGGTTCAATGGTGCCACGAACGCTTCTGCGGTCGGCGGTATCGCTTCAAAGACGTAACAGCTTCATAATCGGGGGCCGGCTCGATACCGGCCTCCGGTTCCAAAACAAGGAGAGATGATGAAGAAAACCATATTTCTCTTGAATATTGGCAACTTCGCGCCGGAGGTGACGCGACTGACCTATCCGCTGATAGCGTATTACGCGGACAGGATCGGGGCCGATATTCAGGTCATACGGGAGCGCAAGTTCCCCGATTGGCCCATCACATACGAGAAGATGCAGATATATGAGCTGGCCCAAAAGACGGGCGGCGATTGGTTCATCTACATCGACTCGGACGCTCTGCTCCATCCCGAATTTCTGGACATCACAAGGCACATCGGCAAGGACACCATAGCCGGGTACGGTGCGGACGTGTCCGATAT
>CAIVHJ010000187.1 GCA_903905665.1 uncultured Phycisphaerales bacterium | reverse complement strand
GGTGTGGATCAGGCAATTGACTTCGAAATTCAGCGTCAGGCTCCGAATGTCCACGTTGGCAGACCCCACCGAACCCCATGCCCCATCCGCCAGAACCACCTTCGCATGGATCATTCCTCGCTTGTATTCATAAATCTTCACGCCGCTTTCAAGCAGCTCCGACCAGTAGTACCGCCCCCCATAGTACGCCGTCCAATGATCCGGTGGATACGATTGCGTCAATATCCGAACATCCACGTCCTCCAGCGCCGCCATCTTTAATCCCACCAGAAAATCCGTATCCGGTACCAAATACGGCGTCGTGATCCACAATCGTTTCCGACTTCGCGTGATCGCCGCAAAATACATCTTCCGAATGGACTCGTACTTCAAGTCCGGCCCCGACCAGACGATCTGAAGCCGATCCTCCCCGTAGGCAATCGGCCGCGGAAAATACTGCGACCCGCTCAAAAACTCACCCGTCGCAAAATCCCAGTCCTCCACAAAGACCCGCTGCAACCCCAGTACCGCCGGACCTGCAATCCGCAACTGTGTGTCACGCCAATATCCATACCGACGCGACCGTCCCATGTATTCGTTCCCGATGTTCAATCCCCCCGTAAACGCCGTCTGACCGTCGCAGATCAGTATTTTTCGGTGATTCCGAAGATTCACCAACCAACGCCGCCGCCAGGGCATGATCGGCAGAAACGTATCCGCCCGCCCCCCAGATTTCCGAAGCTGCTTGAGCAATCGTTTCGCACCCCGCGACCCGATCGCATCCACCAATAACCGCACCTCCACCCCCTCTCTCGCCTTCTCGCACAATAAATCCACAAACTTCCGACCCGTCTCGTCGTCGCGGAAAATATAATACTCCGCATGGATGTGATGACGCGCCCGGGCCACGGCTTCCAGTTTGTCGTCAAACGCCTGTGTTCCCTCATGGTACAATACCGTCGCGTTCCCACTGCACGCTCTCGCCGCCCCCACACGACATGCCAGCCCCTCCAATCCTTCCCAGCCCCCGCCGGAACTTCCATCCTCTTTGAAATGGGCCTCGTGTGTTTCGTCGTCGATCGATTCGATGAATTGCCGAATAAATCTGGACCTGTGAAATCTTTTTTTCTGAAGCGGCCGGGTCACCCGATGAACCCCGAACGTCAAAAACAAAAACGGCCCGGCATACGGCAACAAGATAATCGCCAGACACCACGCAATCGCCGCCGCCGGATACCGCTTGCGAATCAATACCACCGGAATGAACGCCAGCGTCAACACGTACCCCAGTGCCCACATCACCGGCATCGCATGATCTGTTATCCAGCTCCCTATCCAGGCTGCCATGCTTCCTTTGTACGCTCAAATCCGTCCCCCGTCGAGTCCTGCTCTCCCTTGTTAATCTTGGGACGGAATCTTTGCAAAGTTGGATTCTTTCGAGTATTTCAAGGGGATTCTCCCAGTCAAACAGGGTCGCAGAAGGCAGGTTGGGACAACGATGACAGGTCAATCTCAGGAAAAAATTGAGCCACTGGATGCTGAGGTGCGGTTACCCGGATCGAAAAGTTTGACCAATCGGGCATTGATCGCCGCCGCGATGGCGCAGGGAACGACCTCGCTGAGCAATTTTCTGATCTGCGATGACACGCAATATCTCATAAATGCCTTGCGTGCGTTGGGGATCGGAATTTCACTCAACGAATTAGGCGATTCGGTTTCGATTCGAGGATGCGGCGGATATCCCCCCGAAACCGTGGCGGATTTGAATTGCGGTGATTCGGGAACGATGCTTCGGTTCGTAACGGCGCTGTGC
>CAIVHJ010000186.1 GCA_903905665.1 uncultured Phycisphaerales bacterium | reverse complement strand
CCAGCCTCTCAAGACCGTGCTGTTATACGCCCTCGCCCCTGCTGCGTAGGCAGAGGAAAAGGGCAAAAGTCGAGCTAAGGGAGGGGTCGGGGGAGGGTCTTCTCAACCACGAACGATCTAAAACGATTAACAAGAGTCTGTATCAGTCACAATGACCGGTTCACCAAGATTGATTTTCAGTTCATCACGGGCGCTGCCCTGGTTGACGGCGATTTCGAGCAGACCCGTGCTACCGATCAGCGCCAAGGGTTGACCCGTGATCTGCCCGGTGTAGTTGACGGCCAGACCGTGAATGGCATGTTTCCCGATTTGGATTGCGGGGGTTTTGAATTTGCGGACCTGAGCGATGGAGATATTGGTGATGAGGTTTCCGAACGAATCCACGTAGATCACCTCGCCGATCAACCGACGATTTTCGAGTATGGGCTGGTTTAAGTGCATCACGAGGGGTTGATTCAGGACCGGGCCGACGGACGAAAGCGGTCGGCCGTTAGCGAGATGCGCCGCCACAGGCGCCAAAATGTCTCGCCCATGAAACGTGGCGGAGACCTCCGGCAGGAATAGTTCCCGGTTCGTGACTTCATAAACCTCGTGGTGTTGCGATCGAATGTGGACGAGGCTAACGAGTCCGTTGTCGGGTGCGACGATCATCTGCCGGTTCCAGCGACCGGCGAGGATTCGACGATTGGAACCGACGCCCGGATCCACGATCGCCAGATGAACCGTATCGGGTGGGAACCATCGGATGGTCTGATCGAGCACAAAAGCCGCCGCACGAATGTCGTGGGCGGGGATTTGATGCGTCACGTCAATCAGCCGGGCCGTCGGACAAAGCGTCACGATCACACCCTTGAGTGCGGCGACGAAATGATCGGACAATCCGAAGTCGGTCATGAGCGTGATCAAAGGGTTGGTCATGGGCGACTTCCTGAATCATGAGGTTTGTCGGTTTTCGGGAATCCCGACTCGGGATAGGGGGTTTTCTTTTCCCGTGGACGCCCGAACGTCGGCTATGATACGATAACTGATTATGACCGCCAATGATGAAGAAATCGCTCGACGAAATATGATCGAGCAGCAGTTGCAACCGCGAGGGATTCGTGATGCGCGAATTTTGGAGGCGATGGGAGAAATTCCGCGCGAGCGATTTGTGCCCGATGACCTGTTGGGGCTGGCGTATTCCGATCAGGCGCTTTCGATCGGCCTGGGGCAGACGATCAGCCAGCCGTACATCGTCGCTTACATGACACAGATGCTGGAGGTCGCGGCGAATCATCGCGTCCTGGAAATTGGAACGGGTTCCGGATATCAAACTGCGATTTTGAGCCGATTGTGCGGAGATTTGTACACGATCGAAACCCTCCACGAATTGTCACTGCGAAGTCAGAATGTGTTGCAGGTGCTGGGTTGTCGAAACGTTCACTTTCGGGTCGGGGACGGGACGCTGGGCTGGCCCGAACAGGCGCCGTTTGATCGGATCATGGTGACGGCGGCTTCTCCGCAGGTTCCCGATCCCCTGCTGAAACAACTGGCGGATGAGGGCCGACTGATTATTCCAATCGGGCCGGAAGGCTGTCAGGAATTGATTTTGTACGAAAAAACACCCCTTGGGGTGTCCGAGCGGCGATTGATCGGTTGTCGATTCGTCAAACTACTGGGGCGCCATGGGTGGTCCGATCCCGCCGATCCGACGCCCTCCCGAACGCAGTGGGGCTAATCTGGTTTTTATTCCTTACAAGTGTTCCTGAAGAATGTGCGTCGTTTTCCCGTTGCCTCGGTTTGCCACAACAGGTCACGATTCAAACACAACATGCGTAACCCACACAGAACAAGGGTGTTATAGATGGACTTTCAAAGGATTGACAGGGAGTATATTACCCAAATGTTCGGCCTCGTTTATGTTCTGCCCAGTATGAATAAGGCCTGAAACATCCTCGAAAATGACGCAAAATAGTCGATCGTTTTGAGCCGCTTGGGTACAGGACCACACCTAAAAAGCCGTCCGTCCACGGAAAATGAAGGGGCAAGGGAAGGCCAAATCGGGGTAGGAAAACCCCGGTCGAGGCGTTGAATTTTCAGGAAAAGGGCATAAGGGGTAAAAATTTTGCAGTTGCGGCTTGCAGGAAAGTGATCAAGGTACTAAGATTTCGACCTATAGAGCCTGTTTCAATGCATTGTTCCAGTTCTGGAATGATAAATAGATGGGTTGTTTTTTAGCGAAGGAGAATTTTATGATGAAGAAGAATCCGACGAATTTGCCGAACCATCCGATGAAAATGAAACTGGAACTCCAGACCACGAAGAAGATCAAGGATTCGTTGAACCCGAACAAGATGAAAATAGCGATTTCAGCGATGAAGATCAACATGATGATTCTCGCGAAGAATCTCCTGAACAAATGGACTACACTTCAGACGAAGGTCTTGAAGAAGAATATAAACCTTTCTTAGACGGCGCCAAAGGAAACACCATGGCTGTCGGTATTTCTGGCAACGAACAAAATGCTACTCATAATGATATT
>CAIVHJ010000185.1 GCA_903905665.1 uncultured Phycisphaerales bacterium | reverse complement strand
CCGATCCGCAACCCCGAAGTAGTCGAATCGGCCCGCCATCTCCGGCCGGCATCATCGCTCCCGGCGAACGCCGACCCTGCGGATATGGAATTCCACGCAGCAAGCGTGCGATGTGGGCTGAGCGATACTGGACGAGGTCGGACCCGTTTTCTTGTTTAGGGCCTATTCCATTACCCCTCTCCCTTGGAGGGGAGAGGGTAGGGTGAGGGGAAAACAGGAAATTTTGACCCTCCCCCAACCCCTCCCTGAAAGGGCGGGGTGGTATATAGGAATAGATTTTTGGTGAATGGTTAAGTTATGCCTCCTCCGTTTTTATTCGACATCAGCACGCTCGATCCTGATCACGTGGTCCTTACGAAAGAGCAGATTTATGAGGTGCTGCCCCATCGTTACGAAATGATGCAACTCGATGCCATCATCTACAATGACATGGAGCATGGAGTGGCGGCGGCTCGTCGCGACGTGAGATCCGATGAGTTTTGGGTGCGCGGCCATATTCCCGGACGGCCGCTGTTGCCCGGCGTTCTCATGATCGAATCGGCGGCCCAACTCGCTTCGTTCTTCGCCATGAAATGTTTGAATTTCCAGGCGTCTTTTCTGGGTTTCGGCGGAGTGGACAAAGTGAAGTTCCGCGAATCCGTCTCGCCCGGCCAACGATTGATCATTCTGGCCCAAATGCTCGAATCCCGCACCCGTCGCATCGTTTTCTCCACACAGGGAGTCGTGGACGGCAGAATCGCCTTTGAAGCCATTATCACCGGCATGCCCATCTGAGCAAATGCGGAACGATGAACGCGGAATGCGGAATCCAGATGCGGGAGCGCGAAAACCTTTCGCCATTTGTTGAGCCAGGAGACGTCGAGCAAAGACGTTACGACCGATAGTTGTGCAAGATCAGCATCATTGCGGTAAGATAAAAACAACTCGTACTGCGCTCCAAAATCGCCGTTGGCGCATGTATTTTCAGAGGTACGAAAACAAGTCCGATTTTCGGCCCGAAACGAAGAAGATACCATGTTGTGAAATGGCCCCCCAGCCACGTACGCTAGAGCGAAACGGCGAGCGCGACCATCGAAGCGTAGAGATGGGGCGGAAGTTTACTAATAGCGCATTATGAATAAGGCTGGTAAGGCGATATTCAGCGTCGCAGAAAAGGAATAGTCATGCGAAAACATTTTGATAAACTTGTCGTGTGGTTTTTATTGATTCTTAGTACAGTCGGTGGCGTCGCAGGCAGGACGGAATGATGAGTTGATCGCCGCGTTTTATGTAACCGGGTGTCGTTCATCATCTGCTGAATCGACGCTTGGTTATTCAACCCTTTCAGGGTTGGATAATGATCATCCGTGCCTCTTGTCCACAGGTTTCACCTGTGGCTAATCGTGTTCATCCCCTGACGGGGATGAAGAATATCGAATCATATTCTTGGATGATTCACACAGATAACAATATCATCGCAAGATGTCCCTGACGGGGACAAACGTGAATAGTCACAGACGCCAACCTACAACCGCAATAATTGATTTTGAATTCGTCCCCGAAGGGGACCAACATGATTAGCCGCAGGCGCGAGCCTGCGGGATCGAATTACGACAAATCACCAACCCCAGCAGGGTTGAATTATCTGCGTTACGCTTGCCAATGCAGGTCCGGCCTTCTCGCGGCGAAGAGGTGCCAGGGAGGTTGTCAGAATGAATTTTTAACCTTGACATCGCCGTTGGCCGAGGTCAGACTCGGTCTCGACTTGGGCCTGTTCTCCGTCCAATGAAGATTTTAGGTAGAATGGGGAATTCGGTGTAAAATGCGATATTTCTGCTCACTTCTCTCTGTTGGATTGTGCGGATGTGCAAGCACGAACATGCGCATTGATGGCGGAGCCGCCGCCTTTGCCCACACGTCAGACTCTATCGATCATGCAGTGGAGTTACCGTCCTCCTTCCATCGGGCACATGTCATGCAAATTGTAGACGATGCCGAGGAGTCTCAGCGGCGCCATATGTGGTGTTCCCGATTGGTCGTATACGACCAGGACATGCGGGAGATCACGTCAAGAGTATACGAATGTAATTACGGAATGGATGTTGATGCCATCGACCTCGATATGGATGGGGTGCCAGAGTTCGTCGTTTCTTTACACCTTGGTCCTGCCATTGGGCCGGCCATCAGGGAGCTAAAGGTCCTTCGCCTTCGCGACGCTTTCTTGGAGGAGATCGTGTCGGTTCCCCTCGCCGGGCAGGCTGGCCCCAATCAAGGATGGTGGTACGATATAGAGTATGAGAGGGTTGGGGCTCGCGGCGTGCGGGTGCGGATGACGCTGCACCATGATCAGTTGGACGAATGGAGTTCATACCTGCCACAGACCCATTGTTATAGGATCTCAGTAACGGGTCACAATCTAGACCTCCAGGCTGAGATGCCTGCGAGTGACGAACGCACCGAACAAGGAAGCGCAGCGAACGCGGGCTAGCGCCCACGTCGCCGACTTTTATCATTCGACCTCACCTTTCTGTCGTTCATAGGTCTCGCTGACCGATCTGTCCAGGTCGTGGATCAACTTGTTCAGGGAGTGGCGTTAGCGAACACGATCAATTCACATCCCCAGCAATCGCCGCCTCATTGTACGTCGCTGCAAGTGTGATTGGGAAAATCCGAGATCATTTATACCGCCCCGAATTTTCACCGAATCGATCCTATTGAATGACGATTCTTACGAATTCGCGTTTTCCGCGTTGGACGATGTCGCCGGTTTTGATGGTGAGTGCGGCATTGGGATCGGTGAGTTTTTGTTGATTGAGGCGCAACCCGCCGCCGGAAATCAGACGACGGGCATCCCCGTTGCTGGTCGCAAATCCGCACACGACCGCCAATTTGTAGGCGGGAACCTTCCCATCGGGGATTTCAGTAGCGGCGATGATCCGATCGGGAATGTCGTCCGGAAGACCGCCGTCCATTTTTTCAAAAAATTCCTTTTCGGCGCGATCCCCAGCCGACGAACCGTGGTATTGAGCGACGATATCCCTAGCGAGTGCGACCTTGGCGTCTCGCGGATTGTTTTTAATTCTCGCGGCAAACTGATCCGCCGCTACCGAGGTCAGCAGCGTGTAGTAGTTGGGCATGAGCGAATCCGGAATGCTCATCAACTTGCCGAACATGCCGGCGGGGTCTTCGGTGACTCCGACATAATTGCCGAGCGATTTACTCATCTTCTCGACGCCGTCCAGTCCGACGAGAATCGGCATGATCATCACGACTTGCGGTTCCTGACTTTCGATTTTCTGCAGATCACGCCCCACAAGATTGTTGAACGTCTGATCGGTCCCGCCCAGTTCCACGTCGGCCCGAATGCACACGCTGTCCCACCCTTGCATCAGCGGATACAAAAATTCATGGATGCCGATTTCCACGCCGGATTTGAAACGCTTCTCGAACATGTCGCGTTCGAGCATCCGCGCGACGGTTTTTTTGCTCGCGAGTTTCAACACGTCACCGAAATTCATCGGGCTTAGCCATTCGCTGTTGCGACGAACTTCAAGTTTGTCCGGCGACAAATCGAGCACATGACCCGCCTGTTGCAGGTATGTTTGGGCATTGCGCTCGATCTCGTCGGGTTCCAGCATGGGGCGGGTCGAACTCTTGCCGCTGGGATCACCGACCAGTGCCGTGTAGTCCCCGATGATCAGAACTGCTTTGTGACCTATGTCTTGAAACTGCCGCATCTTCCGCAATACGACGGTATGGCCCAGGTGAATGTCCGGCGCCGTCGGATCCATCCCCAGTTTCACGCGAAGCGGATGCTTTACCTTCGAGGATTTTTCCAGTTTGGTTCGCAAATCCTCGATGGTGAAAATTCGTTCGCATCCACGGGACAGCAATTCGATATGGGAGTTAATGGTCATGGTCTGATTGTCACTTCGGCATGGCCGCAAATCAAGGTCGTCCTGCGTTTTCGTCACGAATCCTTTGAACAATAACGAAACCCGCGCAAACAGCGTCCGTGGAGAAAAAGAAAACGCTCCTGATTTTCGTGGTCAGGAGCGTTGAATGGATAATCTAACAGACCGTTCAATGCCATCGAGACAAACGCGTCCGACGCTCCGACATCGTGAAGTGGTCAACATCGTCCAGGGCCATCTTCATTTCGGAATTCGTGATTGATCCGTACATGTGTAACCGCTCGGATCCCGTTCGCCCGAAACTGGACGTACAACCCATGCTCGAACCGAGCAGCATCAACATCCCCACAAGAAAAACCAATGGTATGATCTTCATGGCGCGGGTACCTTTCTATACGCAGGAAACAATCCGAAAGATAACGCCCCCACCCACAATAGTCAATCCCCGCAGACAGAACCCACGCCTGTCTTCGGGGATTAGAGAAGCTTAATCTAAGTCAGCCAATACCTAACGATCATTCGTCGTCATCGTCGTCGGTATCAAGAGAGCTGGAAACTGATGTGGGAGCAGGCATCGGCTGCATCAGTTCGGCCAAGTGAGCCAAGCGCTTACCTGGCTGGAACGACACCACCGTTCGCGGAGGAACCCGCAACGGTTCGTTCGTCCGCGGATTTCGGGCAACCCGGGCGGCACGACGCTTCACTTCGAACACGCCGAAGTTGCGCAACTCGATCCGACCTTCGTTCTCCAGGGAGTTCACGATCGAATCTAACACGAACTGGACCACCTGCTTGGCAAGACCCTGGTCAATGCCGTACTTCCCGGACACTTCGCGAACGATTTCTTTTTTTGTCATCGGTTCGCTCCTCTCCAAAAAAAGACGTGTGGTCGCATGGCGACCTAACCCCAACTGATGCAACATCATCACAAATTCTATCGGTCATGTCAAGTCAAAACCTTATGTCAATCAAGATTTTAGAGCGATCGAAAATTTATCCACAAAATTTTTACGCTTTTCACCATCGACGGAAAGAAGGCGAAGCGTTACGATATTTGTCATTCGTGTTGGTTGAAAAAACAAGACGAAAACATCGTTACTTGTTGTAAAAAAAGAAGTTACGGCGGTTTCATGCAAAAACAACAGATTCAGATTCAGACGTTTAGTGACCCTATTTACGGCCAAAACAGCCGCGTTATTTTTCTATCCGGCGGGCCGCAGTGCTGGATTGTCGATCCGGGACTTCCGCCGACTCCAAAAAAAATCCTGGGTTTTCTTTCGGAACAACATCTGAAACCCAAAGCCATCATGATCACACATGCCCATGGGGACCATATCGCAGGCATTCCCGTCATTCAGGCAAAATTTGAAACAGTGAACGTTTATTTAGCGATGGAAGAATGGGATTTTCTTAACGATCCGGTCAAAAACATGTCGCAGTTCGCCGGACTCGGATTGCAATTGGAAGTCTTTAATCTCTGCAATCTTCGGCCTGACGACAAGCATCGGCTCGAGGACTCCGAATGGATCGTGTTGGACACGTCGGGGCACTCACCCGGCGGACGATCGTTGTACTGCGCGGAACAGGGAATTGTGCTGGTCGGAGATGCGCTGTTTTCGGGCAGCATCGGGCGGACGGATTTTTCTCACAGCGATCACGAACGATTGATCCGAAACATTCGTCAGAATTTGTTGACGCTGCCGGATGATACTCGCGTTCTTTCGGGCCACGGTCCCGACACGACGATCGGTCATGAAAAAGCGACGAACCCTTATCTGTCATAACACCGATGTGTTCGAAATGATACTCTGTCTGAAATGCGCCACGCTGTTTAGAATAGTGCTGGGTTCTGAGTGAGGAATATACGTCCAGATGAGTGACGCGAAAAAAATTCGACTGACCGCTTATGCGTCGTGTGCCGGCTGAGCGGGTAAACTGCCGATGGGCAGTCTCGCGCAGGTTCTGCGCGGTCTTTCCAAATCCGACGATCCGAACCTGCTGGTAGGAATGGAGACGTTCGACGACGCCGGCGTGTATCAACTCGACGCCGAGTTGGCGCTGGTGCAAACCGTCGATTTTTTTCCACCGCTGGTGGACGATCCGTACACATTCGGTCAGATTGCGGCGGCCAACAGCCTCAGCGACATTTATGCCATGGGTGGGACACCGCTCACCGCGCTCAACATCGTCGCGTTTCCGGACAAGGACCTGCCGATGGAAATCCTGACGGAGATTTTGCGCGGCGGCGCCGACAAGGTGCAGGAGGCGGATGCGACGATTGTGGGGGGGCATTCGGTCCGCGATTCCGAGATCAAATATGGTTTGGCGGTGACCGGAACGATCAATCCCCAGCGAATCATCACGAATCGAGGCGCCAAACCCGGGGACAAATTGCTGCTGACCAAGCCGCTGGGGACGGGAATTTTGACAACGGCGGCCAAGAACGATCGGATCCCTGCGAGCGATCTTGCGGAGTGTATTCACGTGATGTGCGAACTCAATCGCAGCACCGGTGAAACGATGGTCGAAGTCGGGGTTCACGCCGCCACCGACGTGACGGGTTTTGGATTGATCGGTCACGCGCACGAACTCGCCGAAGCCTCCGGTGTCACGATCTGGATTGATGTCAAAGCCGTTCCGCTGATGAATGGCGTGCTGGAATTGGCGCAACAGGGTTGTTTCACCCGCACATCCAAAAGCAATCCGGAATACGTGGGTGATCGGCTTGATCGAGGGCAAACGGATGAAACGATGGTCGGGATTCTGGCAGACGCCCAGACTTCCGGTGGAATGCTGATTAGCGTTCCGGAACCCCGACTGGGTGATCTATGCTCCGGGCTGAAGGAGCGGGGCGTTTGGTGTGCCGCCCTGATCGGGGAAGTAACCGATCCATCCGAATTCACCGTCCGCCTGCGATGAGAATTTGCGAAAGCGCTGTTGACTTGAGCGATAGTGAGAAGTGCGTTACGATAAGGGAAGATTTTCCGTAGTTGCAAGGGGTTGACCATGCTTAGAATACCAAGATGGATCGCTATGGGGATGATTTTCCTGCTGTTGCCGGCGCAGGGGGTTTTTGCCAGCTTCCAGGTCGGTCAGATACCGAATTACGTCAACGACAACATCGCCAACTGGCTTTTTCAGTTGCTTTACGGTTTGTTCTTCGGCATTTTTCAACTCCTGGCGGGCAGCATCTTCACGACGGCGGTCTGATGGATTTGTCCTGCCGACCCCGCGTGTCCAATTTCAATAATGAACGCTTCACGATAGTAAGGAAAGGAAATCATGAAAGACATTCTATCAAAACTGGGAATTGAATCGGTCAACATGGGGGCCTTCAGTGGTCAGTGGTTTGGATCGGGTGACGAACTGGTGTCGTACTCGCCGATCGACGGTCAGCCGATTGCCAAAGTCAGACAGGCGAGTGCCGCTGATTTCGAAAAAGTCGTGTCGCAGGCGCACGAGGCGTTCCTGAAGTGGCGGACGATTCCTGCGCCCAAGCGAGGTGAAGTCATCCGGCAACTGGGCAACGCCCTGCGCGAGGTCAAGGACGCGCTGGGCTCGCTGGTCACGCTCGAAATGGGCAAGATCAAAGTTGAGGGCGACGGTGAAGTACAGGAGATGATCGACATCTGCGATTTCGCGGTGGGTTTGTCTCGGCAGTTGTACGGTTTGTCCATGCACTCAGAACGTCCTCAGCACCGGATGTATGAACAATGGCATCCGCTGGGGGTAATCGGCGTCATTTCGGCATTTAATTTTCCGGTCGCCGTCTGGGCCTGGAATTCAGCCTTGGCGGCTGTTTGCGGTGACGCGACGCTGTGGAAGCCTTCATCGCTCACGCCGCTGACGGCGATTGCATGCACAAAAATCGCCGCCAAGGTTTGTTTGGCCAACAAAGTCGATCCGGCGATTTTTTCGCTGGTCATCGGCAAAGGATCGACGGTGGGCGAATCGTTGCTGCGCGACAAGCGTATTCCGCTGGTATCCGCCACCGGCAGTTGCCAGATGGGATATCGAGTGGGCGAAGTGGTCGGCAAACGACTGGGCAGGACCATTCTGGAACTCGGCGGGAACAACGCCATTATCGTGACCGCCAACGCCGATCTGCAAATGGCGAATCGCGCGATTGTATTCGGTTCAGTTGGAACGGCGGGCCAGCGATGCACCAGCACCCGACGGATCATCGTTCATGAATCCGTGAAGAACGCGCTCGTGGACAAACTGGTCGCCGCCTACAAACAAGTCCCGATCGGCAATCCGCTCAAACCCGGAACGCTGATGGGACCGCTCGTCACCACCGATGCCGTCAGGGACATGCAAAACGCCATCAAACGAATCAAAGAGGAAGGCGGGAAGATACTCTACGGCGGTGAGACGCTGGGCGGATCGGAGTATCCCGGCGGTTGTTTTGTCAAACCCTGCATCGCCGAAGCGCGAAACGACTACAAAATCGTTCAGGAAGAAACGTTCGCGCCGATTTTGTACATCATCAGTTACAAAACGCTCGACGAAGCCATCGCCATGCACAACAACGTTCCGCAGGGATTGTCGTCGGCGATCTTTACGACGAACATGCTGGAAGCCGAGCAATTCCTGGCCGCCACGGGCAGCGATTGCGGAATCGCCAACGTCAACATCGGAACCAGCGGCGCCGAGATCGGCGGAGCGTTCGGCGGGGAGAAGGAAACCGGCGGGGGGCGCGAATCCGGCAGCGATTCATGGAAAGCCTACATGCGCCGCCAAACCAACACCCTCAACTGGGGCAAAGAACTTCCTCTCGCCCAGGGCATCAAGTTTGGGGATTGACGTAAGGTCTCGCCGGCGTGTATTTTGTGGCTTGGTGAGAGCATGACAGATGCTTCTAATACTCTGGTTCCCGAAAACGCAAGCGACGGAGGGCCTGTCGTCGAGTCTGTGCGAGTCCGCAATTACAAAAGCATTGGACGATGCAGTCTGAAACTGGGTCGTTTGACCGTGCTTGTTGGAAGGAATGGGGCCGGCAAAAGCAATTTTTTGGACATATTGCGTTTTGTGACAGACGGGCTCCTGACTACTTTGGATCACGCAGTCAAATCTCGCGGCGGATTGGATACAGTTCGACGGCTCAGCACAGGACATCCACGAAATTTCTCGATAGGCATCGATCTGCAACTGCGCGGGTTTCGGAAAGCCTCCTACGAGTTTGAGATCGCGGCTCGGGCGAGGGGAGGATTCGCCGTTAAGAGAGAACGATTGCGCATTACTGATTCGGGACAGCAAGTGTTGCACGCGTACGAAACGCAGGACGGAAAAATTTTGTCCCCCCGCGACGGCAATAATATGCCGCAAGTGCTTCCCGATCGATTGTATCTTGTGAGCGCTTCCGGTATGGAGCAGTTCCGTGAGGTTTATGACGCTCTTGTTTCCATGGGATTTTACAACCTGAATCCGGATTCAATGAAGGAGCTTCAAAGCCCTGATGCCGGCGAACTTCTCCGTCGAGATGGAAGCAATGTGGCCAGCGTCCTGTCGCGGTTGTCCCAGGACCAGCCGGATATCATTGATCGGATCAAGTCTTACCTTCAGAGAATCGTTCCGGGAATCAAGGATTTCGCACGAGTGTCCCTCGGTCCACGCGAGACTGTCGAATTTCGACAGGAAGTGAAGGGCGCGAAGAACCCCTGGCGATTTTACGCCGCCAGCATGTCGGATGGAACCCTACGTGCGATGGGTGCTCTTGTAGCGGTTCAACAGCTTTCCGCTCGCAAAACTCCCGTTACGCTCGTGGGTATTGAGGAACCAGAAACCGCTCTGCATCCCGGTGCCGCCGGAGTGCTAATGGACGCTCTTCGTGAGGCTGCTGTCCACACCCAGGTGGTGGTGACGAGTCACAGTCCTGATCTTATTGATCAAGTTGACCTCGAACGCGATGCTCTCTTAGTTGTTGAATCTCAAGAAGGAACAACTCAGATCGCTCCTCCAGATGACGCCAGTGTCACCTCCATTAAGGATCACTTATACAGTGCCGGTGAGTTGCTGCGGATGGCTCAACTCCAGCCCAATCCACGTCATCTCGAACAACAATCCCAGTTTTCCCTCTTTGACACCAAGGAGAGTGATGAGTGAATCGACTGCGCATTGTTCCTATTGTTGAGGGGCACGGCGAAGTCGAGGCGGTTCCTGTTTTGCTTCGTCGCATCTGGAATGACCTGCTCGGCGGCGAGTTTGTTGAGGTTTTTCATCCCGTACGCCAACCCAGATCCAAGTTACTTCCGCGAGCCTCGCATAACTCAAAGAATCTTCTGGACACAAACGAAATTACCAGGGCCGTTCGGTTTGCGGTTAAAAAACTTCAGGCTGGGTCCGGCCCCAGTACTGTTAATCTCATTTTGCTTCTCCTGGACGCGAATTCGGATTGTCCGAAGCAGCTCGTTCCCAAACTTGTTTCCGCGGTGCAGGCCTCGGCGGGCTCCTGTGACACGGCTGTTGTTTTGGCCAAGGTAGAATATGAAACTTGGTTTGTCGCCGCGGCAGAATCCTTGCGGGAGCACCTGAAGATTGACCATCCACTGCCCGAGCTACCCGAAGAACAACGATGCGGAAAAGGATGGATAGAGGCCCGTTTTTTTAACGGACGGTACAGCGAAACTATAGAGCCTTCTGAATAACCTTGACAGACATGGTAGAGTGTGGGTGGTGTGGGATCAAGGCAATCTTTTGAGCAAGGAGGCGAGCGATGGAACGACGACTGGCAGAACGAAGTTTTGTCGATGAGATGACCTGTGACCT